>DYNT01000044.1:4031-9356 GCA_020720905.1 Micavibrio aeruginosavorus | reverse complement strand
GGCCGACAAAGGAATGGCCGCCGAACAACTTCGCCAAAAACTGGAAGATCGAGGTGGCGAATGTCAGGATAATGGACAGGTAAAAGGCAAAGCCGAACACGACCAGATACACAAAGCGCAACCACGTATCCTTGTCCTTGACGTTCTTTTTCAGGGCTTCTTCATCGATAAGATCGTTCATGGCTTGCCTCTTTGGGTTGTGTGTTTGCAGGTATCATAACGCGTGATCACGATAAACGCAAAACTTCTGTTAAAGATAGGCTATCCCTCTCGTGAATAAAGAGTTTGGAAAATCAATCGCCCTATGAAAGGACTCATAGACCTTGACGGGTTTTTCTCCTGTCCCCTTCTTCAACAGAATTGATGACGGGGGGGGGCAGAAAAGTACCTTTCCCCAAAACTTCACGAATTTTAGCTTCCGCAAAACGATGATTCAGAAAAGTGTTTGTTTTCAAGGGGATACAGGGGGTCATCGATTTGGCCAGAATCGT
This sequence comes from Micavibrio aeruginosavorus, assembly GCA_020720905.1. Classification (GTDB taxonomy): domain Bacteria; phylum Pseudomonadota; class Alphaproteobacteria; order UBA9219; family UBA9219; genus UBA8914. The sequence continues at coordinate 8,865 of DYNT01000044.1, read as the reverse complement.
TATAGATCAACGACATAGTTGGTTAAAGCTCTCCAACAGACTCGAAAAGCGTCTCCTAGTAGCCATGAATCGCATCACAGAGGCCTTTTTTGACCCGTTTCGTTGATTCTATTGGGTTTTTTTCTTGGTGTTTAAGGTCATCCTGTGCGTTCCAATTTTGGACGCTTACCGTGGAAGAAACAAGGTTTTTCTAACACAAAGCAATCGCCGTTATTTGCCGCCCTGCGTTGGCCTCGATCCCCATCGTCTCGCGGCGATAGCTGAAAAAAAGCCCCTTATCCGCGAACGTATCGGCAGGAGAGCCTTCCACGCTTGCCACGCCAGCCTCGCGCAGCCGCACCGCGACATAAGCGGGCAGATCGAAAAGAAAATGCCCTGCCCTCTGCGCTGGTTTAAAGAACGCTTCGTTCGCGCCACTTTGCGTCAAAAACGGCGCTTTAAAATCCGCGCCAACCTCGTAAGAGTCCTGCCAAAGGCACGGCCCCACGGCAGCTTTGATCGCGCTGCGCTGCGCGCCGAAACGCTCCATCGCCTGCAACGTGTTTTCGATCACGCCGCCCAAAGCGCCACGCCAACCCGCATGCGCCGCGCCGATCACGCCCGCTGCCTCATCCGCAAAAAGGATAGGCGCGCAATCCGCCGTCAGAATGCCGAGAGTCACGCCGCGCTTGCGCGTCACCATCGCATCGGCAGGAGGCTCATGAAGGCTATCCCACGCGGCGGCGACAGGGATCACTTCGGTTGAATGAATCTGGTCGCACGCGACAAAGACATTGTCCTTCACGCCAAGGGCAACATTTACGCGCCGCCTGTTCTCGCGAACAAACAGGGGATCATCGGCCAGCCCAAGCTTACCGTTCAGCGAGGCAAAGACGCCCTGACTGACGCCACCCGTTCGCGTGAAAAAACCGTGCGTAACAGACATCATCGCGTTCAATGTTTTGGCTTTGAGACAATCTATATTTTGCATAAGTCCCCCCCCACACCAAAATCTAAAAGACATGTTCGTCACCCGCCCCCGTCATTGCGAGCGCGTGAAACGTGCGCGGCAATCCATCACCTACACTTTCCACCAAAATCCCTGTTCATCCTTTCAGGAGATGGATCGCCACGTCGCTCGCTAACGCTCTCTCCTCGCGATGACGATAGGAGTTACGGAAATAAATTGATTTATTCCACTCATGGAAACCCCGCTAAAGCCTGAAAGGCCTTGGGCGTCATCGCCATGACCTTGAACAACACGCCCATTTCCTCTGCCGCTGTCAACCGATGAAGCGCTGCATCAATCGCATCGGCCTGCTCTAACGTGCCGTGCATCTTCAGCTGCCTTGCGCGAAGGTCTATGCCCAAGGCCTTGAGAAATGCGCCCTGCCCTATGATGGGTGGCACAAAGACACCTTCTTTTTGCGCCGCAAGGCGCAGCGCTGCAAAATCCACATGCGCCGTTAAATCCACCGCGCCCGCCCTTTCTAACGGAGGAACGCTGGCATGACCCGACACAGCTTGCAGCGTATTCGCGCCGCTGTTCTCAGCATAACCATAGTCGATGATAAGCGCTGCGCCGCCCTGCGCCGCGATAGACCTCGCCATCGTTTGCGCAACGCTGATGGCGGCGGGCGAGAGCTCATAAAACGAAACGCCTTCGGGCAACGGCAAGGGAACGGTTTGCGATCCCGTTACAAAAACAAACGCGCCTGTGGCATCAAGTCCCACCAGCCTCTCGCGCCAACCTTCCGCATGGCGCTCATACTGATGGATCGGCATCACGTCGAAAAACTCGTTGGCGATAAAGAAGACGGGATTCTCCGGCAGATCGGACAAATCCGCGCTGTGCGTTGGATGATACGCCGCCAATTTTTCCAGTTGCATCGCCTGAAGCGTTGCGTTGCTCTCGATGATCCGCAGCCGCATGGCCGCGTGAAAGTTCGGCACTTTGGCCGTTGCCCGCAAGGCATCGGCCAGCAGCGTGCCGCGCCCTGCCCCCATCTCAATCAACGCAAAGGGAGAGGGCGAGCCTTGCGCTTGCCAAGCCTCTGCCAGCCACAAGCCAATCAGCTCCCCAAACATCTGGCTGATTTCCGGCGCTGTCGTAAAGTCACCGGCCACGCCAAGCGGATCGCCCTTGCTGTAATAGCCATGCTGTGGATGCGCCAAGGCAAGCTGCATAAACCGCGCAACGGAAAGGGGGCCTTCCGCCGCGATCCCCTCGCGCACAATGGTCTCAAGCGCGGTCATGCTTTTCCCTTATGTCTTAAGGCACGTACAATCACATACGCGCCGAACAGGAACATCGGCACGCACAACAGCTGCCCCATCGTCGCGCCCGCGAACAGAAAGCCCAGCTGCGCATCAGGCTCGCGGAAAAACTCAACGCCAAAACGAAACGCAGCATAGAACATCAGGAACGCGCCCGACAACAGCCCCTCCCTCGCCCGCATTTTAGGATTCCAAGCCAAGAGAAGCATGACGCTTAAAAGAATCGCGCCTTCCAACCCCGCCTCATAAAGCTGGCTGGGATGACGCGGCAGATCGCCCCCATGCGGAAACACAACGCCCCACGGAGCCTCAGTCACGCGACCAAACAACTCACCATTCACAAAGTTCGCAAGACGGCCAAGGCCAAGACCAATGGGCGTCACAACAGCCAGCACATCGGTGAACGCGAAAAAAGGAATCTTGCGCCGCGCCGTGAACACAAGCGCTGCACCGATCACGCCCAGCATCCCGCCGTGAAAGGACATGCCGCCATGCCAGACCTGCAACGCCTCCAGCGGCTGCGCCATGTAATAGTCAAACTGGTAAAACAGGACATAGCCAAGCCGCCCCCCCAAGATCGTTCCCAAAACAGCCCATGTCAGAAAATCGTCATAGTCTTTGGCGGTGGGCTTTCCCTTTGGGTTCAGGCGCGCCAGCTTCATGCACAGCCACCACCCGCCCAGAAATCCCGCCAGATAGGCAAGCGCGTACCAGCGAATCTCAATCGGCCCGACTGAGAAAAAAACAGGATTGATAGAAGGAAATAAAAAAGCAAACATGATAAACCGTGGTGATAGACAAAAAGGGAAAGCCTGTTATATACTACGTCAACTTGAAAACCCGAAAACTTTTTGGCCGCGGAGACCTGTTTCCTTTTAGGTTATGTGGCTTGGCGGAGAAAAATTTTTCGGGTTTTCAAGCGGACGGACTATAACCTGAATAATGGGTTTATCCGTTTGAGAAACCGATAAAAACATTGTCATCCCCGCGAAGGCGGGGATCCAGCGCCGAGCGTCTGCGAGGCGTATGAGTCAAAAACAGTGTGTTTCTTACATCTTTCTGACTCATGTGCGCCGTGGACACGGCGCAGCGGGATTCCCGCTTTCGCGGGAATGACAGGTTTTTTTGTTTTTCAAAAGGCTCAACTCATAACTCGGGCTGTTATAGCCTATTTTACCATCAAACACCATAAAAGGAAAAAGCGCGATGAAGAAACAACAACAGCAATCAAGCGGCCTTGATGATATGATGGCATTGGCAGAGATCGCCCTCAACCTTCTTCTTGGCGCAAAAAAAGAAGTAGGGGCGCACCTGTCTGGCAAACGGCAAGCCCTCGTGCGCAAGCTGGATTTAGTGGAACATGATGAATTTGATGTCGCCTTTGCGATGCTCAAAAAAATCCGCGCCACGCAAAGTGATTTGGAGCGTCGCGTGAAAGTGCTGGAAGGAAAGAAGCCCGTGTCAAGAGCCCAAAAGAAGCCGACGAAAAAACAAATTCGCACCAAAAAATAAATTTACTTTTTGTTAAGCAAACCCCTTCCTTTGGCAGGATAAAAAACGCATTTCAACAGCCTGAAATGATTCAAAGTTCGAGTCAATTGAATCGGTTAGTCCGCAAACGAAAGGATTCGCGCACGCCTTTTCTACTGTGACTCAAAACACACGGGTGCGAGTCCTATCACAAAAAAGCGCACGAGACTCTTGCGGCGCAGTTCCCCCCTTTGTTATTTTTTGAAGTCATTTTTAAAAAGAAGGCTTCCCCACCATGGCGTTCCTTTCGGTTCAAGAGCAAACCCTTTCCCACAATCCTCTCGATACGATTGAGGAAATCGTCGCAGCCAACGAATGGTTGTTTGATCGCTCTGGCGAAGATGAGTTGACCGTTGAACTCGCGGGACGTTGGTGTCATTACCGCATGTACTTTGTGTGGCAGCGCGAAGTTGGCGCTTTGCAATTTTCCTGTCAGTTCGATATGCGCATTCCAGAATCCAAACGCGGCGATGTGAACGATCTTCTCTCGCTTCTCAACAATCGTTTGTGGCTTGGGCACTTCGATCTGGACATGCAGCAAAACGCGCCGCTGTTCCGCTACACCGTTCTGGCGCGCAGCGATAAGCTACCGAGCGTTGAAACGCTGGAAGACCTTGTCGAAATCGCGCTGACAGAGTGCGAGCGCTTCTACCCCGCCTTCCAGTTCGTCGTATGGGGTGGCAAGCATCCTACCGAAGCCCTCGCCGCCGCCATGATCGATACGGCAGGACAAGCGTAAGGCCGAGAAGCCTACGCCTTTTCTTAGCGGCTATCAAAAAAGTCACGCTTAAGCGTTTTTTTAAAAAACCAAGCTTTTGAGCCAAAAAATATGGTAAAAAAAAGCGTGACAAATTGGTTAAGATTCGTCATATTCATCTTCGTTAACCATACCGCATTCGTCATATGGCTTGATTCTGCGGATCCAACCAACAGTTAGCAAAGGCATGAGGGAACCCACAATGTCAAACCCAACAAACCCTTTCTTTGATGTCGATTTTTCGAAAATGATGGATATGTCCAAAATGATGGACACATCGAAAATGGCCGA
>DYNT01000044.1:0-3931 GCA_020720905.1 Micavibrio aeruginosavorus | reverse complement strand
GAAAATGGCCGATATGTCAAAGATGATGGATATGTCCAAATTTTCTGATTTCAGCAAAGCGATGAGCGAATGCAAGCTCCCCAACATAGATATCGAAGCCATGATGGCCGCTCAGCGCAAAGGCCTTGAGGCTATTGCCATCAACAATCAAAAGGCTTTTGAAAACATGCAAGCCTACATGCGCCGCCAGTCTGATCTGGCGCGTCAAAGCATGGAAGCTACATCGGGTCTTGTGCAGGCCGTGATGGCCGCCCCTACCGCTGAGGAAAAAGTGGCCAAGCAAGTTGAAGCCACAAAATCGACGATTGAGGGCTGCGTCTCCAGCCTTAAAGAGCTGTCAGAGCTTCTCTCACAAAGCCATGTTGAAACCATGCAAACGGTCAGCAGCGCCGTCTGTGAAGGTATCGATAATATCCAAGGTATGATGAAGAAATAACCCTTTCGGGCGTTTTCTTCTCTAGGCTTTGCAAGTCATAAAAAAAAGCGCGGTGTTTTTGCACCGCGCTTTTTTTGTCTATACCACGCGTGAATGAAGATTTGGCTTCTTTGGAAGCAGAAAAAACCAACTCTTCATTCACGCGGAGTCTATAAGAGAAAAAGATTTTTCAGGGTTTCGATCGTATGAACAAAAGCCGCTATCTTGTGCGTTGCAGCAACGAATTCCTTTGTTTTGAGCACATTTTTCATTGCCCCCATGCTTCATTTCAATTACGTAGGGAATGCATAAAAAAATAAGACTAAAACAGTAAGGAATAGTCATGAACGCCACAGCCCATCACGCTTCAAACGTCCAAGTGAAAGAAGAAACAATGCCCCTCGCTCCGTTTAAAAGCTCTTTGTGGCAAGACCAGATTGACGTGCGCGATTTTATTCAAGCCAACTTCGCGCCGTATGAGGGCGACGAAAGCTTTTTGGCCGCGCCGACCATGTGCACCAAGGCACTGTGGCAGCAGGTTTTGATTTTGATGAAGGCCGAGGCTGAAAAAGGCGGTACGCTGGATATGGACACAAGCGTAGTGGCCAGCATTACCTCGCACGCGGCGGGTTATATTGACCGCACGCTGGAAAAGATAGTCGGCCTTCAAACAGAAAAGCCTTTGAAGCGCGCGTTGATGCCCTTTGGCGGCATTCGCGTGGCAGAGGATGCTTTGACGGCTTACGGCTATGAGATTGCGCCCGAAGTGCATGAGGTTTTCACCAAATATCGCAAGACTCACAACGAAGGCGTGTTCGATGCCTATACGCCTGCAATTAAAAAAGCGCGTAAGGCGGGCATTGTGACGGGTCTGCCCGATGGCTATGGGCGCGGGCGCATCATCGGCGATTATCGCCGCGTGGCGCTCTATGGCACAACGCGCCTGATTGAAGATCGCCGTGAGCAAATGGCGTTTTACAACGACACCATCAACGAAACCACGATCCGCGAACGCGAAGAAATCGCTGAGCAGATCAAAGCCTTGCGCGAGCTTGAATCCATGGCCAAGTCTTACGGCTTTGACATCACGCGCCCAGCCGAAACCGCGCAAGAGGCGGTGCAGTGGCTCTATTTCGCCTATCTGGCCGCCGTGAAGGAACAGAACGGCGCGGCCATGTCGCTGGGACGCATCGCCACCTTCCTTGACATTTATTTTGAGCGCGATTTGGCCACAGGCCTCCTTGACGAAGCCGAAGCGCAAGAAATCGTCGATCACTTCGTGATGAAACTGCGCATGGTGCGCTTTGCCCGCACACCTGACTATAACGCGCTGTTCTCCGGCGATCCGACGTGGGTGACCGAATGCCTTGGCGGCGTGGGCGAAGATGGCCGCCCTCTTGTCACCAAAACTTCGTTCCGTTTTCTTCACACGCTCACCAATCTTGGCTCCGCGCCAGAGCCTAATCTTACCGTGCTGTGGTCCGAGCAACTGCCCAAGGCGTTTAAGGATTACTGTTCAAAAACCTCTATCGCGACCAGCTCAATCCAATACGAAAACGATGACCTGATGCGCCCCTATTGGGGCGACGATTATGGCATTGCGTGCTGCGTGTCAGCGATGCGGATTGGCAAGCAGATGCAGTTCTTTGGCGCGCGCGCCAACCTTGGCAAGGCGTTGCTCTATGCCATCAACGGTGGCCGCGATGAAGTGAGTGGCGAGCAAATCGCGCCCCCCTCCGCCCCCATCACACGTGATATTTTGGACTACGCCGAGGTATCGGCCAAGCTGGATTCCATGATGGATTGGCTGGCGGGCATTTACATGGATGCGCTGAACATCATCCATTATATGCACGATAAATACGCCTATGAGCGCATTGAAATGGCGCTGCATGATCGCGAGATTTTGCGCACCATGGCGTGCGGCATCGCGGGGTTATCGGTGGTTGCGGATTCTCTTTCGGCCATCAAGCACGCCAAGGTTAGCGTGATCCGTGATGAGCGCGGCCTTGCCGTCGATTTCAAGACCGAGGGCGAGTATCCGCAATACGGCAACAACGATGATCGCGTGGACACCATTGCGGTGGAACTTGTCGAAAGCTTTATGACCAAGCTTCGCGCTAAAAAGACCTACCGCGACGCGACGCCAACGCTATCGGTTTTGACCATCACGTCAAACGTCGTGTACGGCAAAAAGACCGGTAACACGCCCGATGGCCGCAAGGCTGGCGAGCCATTCGCGCCCGGCGCAAACCCCATGCACGGGCGCGATAAAAAGGGTGCGCTCGCCTCGCTGATTTCTGTCTCAAAGCTGCCTTATGAGCATTCTCAAGACGGCATTTCGAACACCTTTTCGATTGTGCCCGAAGCTTTGGGCAAGACCGTGTGCGACCGCGTCAATAACCTGACGGGGCTTTTGGATGGCTATTGTGGCCGCTGCGCCCATCATATGAACGTCAATGTTTTCTCGCGCGATACGCTGCTTGACGCGATGGAGCATCCGGAGCTTTATCCGCAACTGACCATTCGCGTGTCGGGTTATGCCGTCAACTTTGTCAAGCTCACGCGCGAGCAACAAATGGACGTCATTGGTCGCACCTTCCATCAGGCGATGTAAAACGTGCCATGCTGAAATCCTATGAAGGTTATGTTCACTCTGTTGAAACGGCGGGGACTGTCGATGGGCCGGGGATGCGCTTTATCGTCTTCACGGCGGGCTGCCCCATGCGTTGCCTGTATTGCCATAATCCCGATACGCGCCACCTGAAACACGGGAAGCTTACGCAGGCCACTGACCTGATCGCTGAAATCGAACAGTATAAGGATTTCTTGCAAAGAACAGGCGGCGGCGTGACCCTCACGGGCGGTGAACCTTTGTTCCAACATGCGTTTGTGACAGAAGTTTTTAAGGGCTGCAAAGCCATGGGGCTTCATACGGCGCTGGATACGTCGGGCTATCTTGGAAAAGTCGTCAAACAAGCGTTGCTTGATGTGACTGATCTTGTCCTTCTCGATATTAAATCCTTTGATCCCGATACCTATAGCAAAGTGACAGGCCATAAGCTGGAGCCAACGCTTGACTTCGCCCGCCTTCTTGCGGCGCAAGGCAAGCCGATGTGGGTGCGCTGTGTGATTGTGCCAAACTTAACCGATAACCTAGATGATCTGGCGCGTTTGGCTGATTTCCTAAAGGATCTTGGCAATGTTGAAAAGGTGGAGGTTCTCCCCTTCCACAAAATGGGCGAGATCAAATGGAAGCAGCTGGGGTTGCCCTATACGCTTTCGGATACGCCCCCGCCTTCGCCAGAGCTTATTGCCACAATCCACGCCCTGTTTAAAGAACATGGACTGGTGGTTATATAATACCAACCACCTTTTTATTGTATCCCCTTTTCACAAGCCGCCGCTTGGTTGTTCCGTGAAAGAGACGCATTAACGAAAAATTAACGGGGGGGGGTAATGCTAAGCCCTGCTTGCGTTATCGTCATCTTCTCATCATTAAAAGGAGTCACCCCG
>DYNT01000043.1 GCA_020720905.1 Micavibrio aeruginosavorus | reverse complement strand
CCTTTCGCCCGCAGCAAGGGCGGCGGGACGAGGGCGCGGGGATGACGCTAAAGGGGTAGTATTAAAAGCAACTCCGTCATTCCCGCGAAAGCGGGAATCCAGTTTGTTTCCTTTAAGGGCTGCCAATTCTTGAACTGTTTGGGGTATACACTTCATTTCATTGAAAAAGTTGAGTTCATGTCCTCAGTCCGAAAAAAAATCAAACTTGCCTTAAACCGTTCTCTGCGTTGGGTTTTTTATGCCCTCGCAACAGATTTTTATGCCTCCCTACCCAAGGGCTCCCTTTTTGTTATAGCCCCGCATCCTGATGATGAAACCTTTGGTTGTGGCACTTTAATCGCCCGATCGCGGCAAGATGGCCGAGACGTGCGCGTGCTCATCATAACCGATGGTGCGGCGGCTACCTCGGCGCAAACAAAGCCCTCACACGCTTTAGCCATCCTAAGACGTGAGGAAACACAAAAGGCCGCGAAAATACTGGGCGTGGAGGATGACGCTCTTGTCTTTTTGAACTATCCAGACGGGGAAGCCGACAAGCATAGTCCTGCCATCGCCAACGCTATTGCCCTACATCTGTCACGGCAGAACCCCGTCGCTCTTTTTTCTCCGTACGGCCTTGATGCTCATAACGATCATCGCGCCATTGCCAAGACAATCGACTCGCTTTGCCAAGAAGGAAGGATCACGATCCCCGTTTTCGAATATCCCATGTGGTTTTGGCCTTGTGGAGCCATCCGGCAGCTTTTCTTTCCCCGCACGTGGCACCCTGTCCGAAAAATCTCAACGCAAGGCTTTCTGGCGCAAAAAGAACAGGCCATTCACGCGCACAAGTCCCAATGCGAGACTGTTGCGAATAAGGCCCATTGGACTCCTTTACCCTCAGCCTTCTTACAAGAGGCTCTGCAGCCCTATGAACTCTTCTTTGAAAAGCCCCGCGCACACGCACAGGTCAAGGAAAAGGCTTCCTCTTCTTAAGCTCTCATGATACAAGTTTTATTAACCATAATGCCTGCCCCCCCTCCCTGCACGCCTTTTTTCAAAAGAGCCCGCCCATGACATCGGATCCAACGCCCCACGCCATCGGCACCTCCACCCCCCTCACACCTTTTGCGCCCCCTTTTATGGCAGCGCCTATGGCTTTTTTTCCCCTTATGCAACAGGCTGCCGCGTATTGGGTTGATGCCTGCCAAAGGCAGATTCTTTTTCTCGATGTTCTTCGCCAACGCGGCAACATGCAGTATCAACAACTCGCCAAGGCCGCGCCCAACGTGTTGCAATTCGATCCCGTCGTTTTGATTGATGGCCGCGATCTTTTGGATCCCGTCAACTATATGCTGCTGCGCATTTTGCCGCCTGATGGCGTAATAACAGACCCCAAAAAGCGACCCTTTATCGTTTTTGATCCTCGCGCAGGTCACGGCCCTGGCATTGGCGGCATGAAAAGAGAAAGCGAAATCGGGCTGGCGCTCACCAACGGTCATCCGGTCTATTTCGTCAGCTTTTTGCCAGAACCCGTCAAAGGCCAAACTGTTGAAGATGTTTGCTCAGCCGAGGCTCATTTCGTTTCCAAAGTCATCGAATGGCATCCCGATGCTGGACGCCCCTGTCTTATCGGCAACTGTCAAGCAGGCTGGCAAATCGCGTTGATGTGCGCCACGCGCCCTGATCTTCCAGGCGTTCTGATTCTTGCGGGCACCCCCATGTCCTATTGGGCGGGCACCAAAGGCAACAACCAGCCCATGCGCTATACAGGCGGCATGACGGGCGGGTCATGGGTCGTGGCCATGGCCAGCGATTTTGGCGGCGGCTTGTTTGATGGCGCGGCTCTCATCGAAAATTTCGAAAAAGGCAATCCCGCCAATACCTATTGGAAAAAAGAATACAGCGTCTATGCCAAAATAGATACGGAAGGCTCACGCTTTCTTGAGTTTGAGCGCTGGTGGAGCAATCCCGTCCTTTTGGGGCGCGAGGAAATCCAGTTTATCGTGGACGACCTTTTTATCGGCAACCATTTGGCAACAGGTAAAATCCACACATCGGGAGGCATGCGCGCCGACCTGCGCAACATCAAATCGCCCATCATCGTTTTCTGCTCACGCGGGGACGATATCACATCACCCCAGCAAGCGTTGGGCTGGATCCTAGAGCTTTACAGCAATGACGATGATATCATCGCCAATGGCCAGACGATCATCTACTCGAACCATGAAAACATCGGCCATTTGGGCATTTTCGTTTCGACATCGGTGGCCTGCAAAGAACATCAAAAATTCATCAGCAACATCGATATGATCGAAACGCTGCCCCCAGGGCTTTATGAGGCTGTCTTTACGTCCAAAAAAGAGGATGCCACAAACGCCGATCTTGCCTCTGGCGATTACGTGATGCGTTTTGAAAATCGTAGCCTACAAGATATTCGCGCTTTGGGCGGCAACGATCACGAAGACGACATGCGCTTTGCCACCGTTGCGCGCCTCTCTGAAAATCTTCAAGGGCTTTATTATACCTTTATGTCGCCCATCATTCGCTCTCTTATTTCTCAGAAAACAGCTGATGTTTTACGTCAAATACACCCGCTTCGCGCCAAGGTCGCGTTCTACTCGGATAAAAATCCGCTGTTCACAAACCTGCCCCAACTGGCCGAGAAAGTCCGCCAAAACCGCCAGCCTGTTACCGCCGATAACATCTTTTGGAAAATACAGGAAGCCGTTTCCGATCAAATCGTCAAAGTTCTGACAGAGCAAAACGATAAAAAAAGCGCAATGATTGAGACGCTGTTCATGAACATCTATGGCTCGCCCTTGTTGCAAGCCATGGTTGGTTTGCGCACCATCAGGCCCTATGCCAAGCCTTCTATTGAGCGCAGCATTGAGATCGAACAACAGCGCACGCGAAACCTTCTTAAAATTATAACCCAAATTGAATCCGGCGGCCTTGCCGAAGCCATGATCCGTGGCCTCCTTTATGTAAGCCGCGCCGGTCATGCGGTGGATGAGCGCGAATATAAGATGCTGCTGCGCCTGCGCACCGAAAGCGACCTTTTCCCCGCCATGAGCCATGACGAGTACAAAGCCTTAGCCAAACAGCAATACATGATGCTGCTCCTTGACGAGGATCGAGCGATAAGTGCCATCCCTCATTTGCTGGATCGCGCCAATGGTGTTGAAAAACAGGCGCTGGACGTTATTCGCCATGTCATCGCAGCCAGCGGCACGCCTTCGGCTGAGGAAGAGCGGCGCCTGACCCGCCTTAGCGCGCTGTTTGAGCCTGCCCACGATCTGCCGCAAAGACGCGCTACGGATAAAGTGGAACAAACTGATTCTGTGACAACAGCCTAAGCGCCCCCCATCGCCACAAGGAAACAATACTGCGGAACATCCGCGAGTTGGTTCGTGCGCGTTCAAGTTTTGTTCAACACAAGCCCCCGAAAAATGCTCTGCTTTTTGTCACCATGGGAGGTGTTTTCCGGCCAAATTCCGCCACCACGCTAATGGTTAACTTTATGCATTTCGGAGTTGAAACCGCGCAGCAAAACGCGCGATATTGACGTGATTAAAAATAGGGCTAGGCTCAAGTCCTTAGCCCCTAACCCCTTGGAGCCACTCATGACAACCCTTCACCTTTACAACACCCTCACCCGCACCAAGGAAGTGTTCACGCCCATCGATCCCGCGAATGTTCGCATGTATGTCTGCGGCCCCACGGTGTATGACTTTGCCCATATCGGCAATGCGCGGCCTATCGTTGTGTTTGATACGCTGTATCGCCTTTTAAAACGCCACTTTCCGAAAGTCACCTATGCCCGCAATATCACGGACGTGGATGACAAGATCCTCGCACGAGCGAAAGAGAACTGCGTTTCGATCAAGGAACTGACCACCGGCACAACCAAGCAATTTCATGCCGACATGGACCATCTAAACGCGCTGCGTCCCGATCATGAGCCTCGCGCCACAGCTTACATTGCGCAGATGATTGAACTGACAAAAACACTGATTGAAAAAGGCTTCGCGTACGAAGCCGAAGGCCACGTCCTTTTTTCCGTTCAATCGATGGCGGATTACGGCAAACTGTCGCGCCGCTCGCGCGATGAATTAATCGCGGGCGCGCGCGTGGAAATCGCGCCGTACAAAAAAGACCCCGCCGATTTTGTGTTATGGAAACCTGCGCCCGAAGGCGGCGAGGGTTGGGACAGCCCGTGGGGCTATGGCCGTCCGGGCTGGCATTTGGAATGCTCGGCCATGGCGGATGATTTGCTGGGCACGACATTCGATATTCACGGTGGCGGATTGGATTTGATTTTCCCACATCATGAAAACGAAATCGCGCAAAGCGCGTGCGCCCATGATGGCGCGCCTCCGGCAAACTACTGGGTGCATAACGGCTTTTTGACCGTGAACGGCGAGAAGATGTCCAAGTCGCTGGGCAATTTCTTTACGGTGCATGAATTGCTGGACGAAACCTCTGGCGAGGCAATCCGCCTATCGCTCCTTCAATCGCACTACCGCCAGCCTTGTGACTTCACCAAGGAAAACTTGGCGCAGTGCAAGGCGACGCTGGACAAATGGTATGGGGCGTTGCGGGCGGTGAAAGATATCGCCCTTCCCGTCATGCCAGCGAAAGCTGGCATCCCATTTGTTAAACAAGAAAACGGGATCCCCGCTTTCACGGGGATGACACGTGGGTTGAAGGTGTCAGAAAACATAGAATCCGCCTTGCTAGACGATCTCAACACGCCGCTGGCGATTGCGCATATTCATGAGCTGGTGGGGGAGCTGAACCGCGCCGCCACAAACGAAGCAAAAGCGGCCCTGAAAGCAGACTTGCTTGCGGCGGGTGAGGCTCTTGGCCTTTTGCAACAGGACGCGGAAGGCTGGTTCAAGAGCGGCGGGGCGGCAAGCGGCCTGTCCGATACCGAGATTGATGCGCAAATCGCGGCGCGTCTGGCCGCCAAAAAGGCCAAAAACTTCGCCGAATCCGACCGCATCCGCGATGCCCTCGCGCAGCAAGGCGTGATCCTTGAAGACAGCGCGGCGGGAACAACATGGCGGCGATCATACAGATTAAATGTTGAACCTATGAGACTTAGCATTTCAATAAGTGATGTTGAGCTTTCAATCAAAAATGCAGAAGCTGATAAATGACTCCGATTGTTTTAAAGACATAAGCTTATGTTTTTAAAGAAGACACCCTATAGCGAGCCCGCCTGAACAGACCCTTTTTTTCTTGACTCCCACCATTTAATGTTATAACATGCGTTATAATATCCGAAAACTGGGAGGATAGGCTATGCGCTCAAAAATCACACAAATTGGCAACTCCATGGGAATGATTATCCCCAAGGAACTCATTACCTCTATGAACCTTAAAAAAGGGGAAGAGATTTTTTTGACGCCAACCAAGGATGGCTTTACGATCACTCACTACGATGCGGACGTTGATAATCAACTTAAAATTGCAAGCGAATATGCTGCAGAATACCGCGAAGTTTTTCGTAAATTGGCAGACTAATGAAAAAGTGGAAATGGGTTTCTGAAACTGTTGCGCGAACACTTAATAGCCAGCAAATTACGGAACATGGCGGCACGATAGGCGTGCGCGACCAAGCCCTTTTAGAATCTGCGCTTGCACGTCCGGAAAACCTTGTGGCGTATGGCCAGCCTGATGTTTTTGATCTAGCGGCATCCTATGCGTACGGCCTTATCAATAACCATCCCTTTATCGACGGCAATAAACGCACGGGACTCATTTGCGCACTTGTGTTCTTAGGAAACAACGGGTGGAAATACAAAGCGCCAAAAGTTGAAACCTACATGATCGTTATAGCCTTAACCCAAAAAGAGGTTGATGAAAAAGCTTTTGCCCATTGGCTTCGCAACAACTCTACCAAAATGACGGAATAAGAATAATCAATGTCCCCCCATCATCATCCTTGTTCATCCGCAGCCCATTTTCGTCATTCCGGCGAAGGCCGGAATCCAGCGCCGCGTGTCTACGCGGCATAAGACTCATTTGCGCGGCAGACGCCGCGCAGCTGGATCCCGCTTTTCAGCGGGATGACGACTATTATTGCCGAAAGTGTTATCTTAATGTCCATGACCACCCCCATCATCATCCTTGTTCATCCGCAGCTGGTTGAAAACATCGGCATGACGGCGCGTGCGATGGCGAACTGCGCCCTGCCAGAGCTGCGCATCGTAAGCCCCCGCGATCCGTGGCCTCTGGGCGATATTCACAGGCAGCGCATGATGGCGGCCTCCAGCGGCGCTGACGATATCCTTGAAAAGGCCAAGCACTATGACACGGTGAAGGACGCGATTGCGGATTTGAATTATGTTTACGCCACGACAGCGCGAGGCAACGACATGGTCAACCGCATCATGACGCCCCGCGCCGCCATCCCCGATATGGTGGAGCGCATAGGCGAAGGGCAAAAGGTCGGTGTCTTGTTCGGCCCCGAACGCACAGGCCTGACCAACGATTATGTCGCGCTGGCGAACGCAAAAATAACCATTCCGCTGAATCCCGATTTTATGTCGCTTAATCTGGCGCAATGCGTTTTGCTGATCGGCTATGAATGGTATCAGGCCAATGACGCCACGCCCGAAAACAAAATCCGCGTTGGCAAAAGCCGCCCTGCTTTGCGCGAGGAATACCAGAAATTCTTTGATCGTTTTGAAGATGAGCTGGACAAGGCGGGCTTTTTCGTGGCCGATGCTATGCGCCCCACCATAACGCGCAACCTACAGTCAACCTTGGCGCGTGCCGAAATGACCGATCAGGAAATCCGGTCATGGCATGGGGTTTTATCGGCTCTGGTCGATGGCCCCAAGCGCAAGAGAGAATCCTAAATGAAACGCCACGTCCTGATCACCGGCGCGGGCAAGCGCATAGGCCGGATGATAGCGCTGGCCTTAGCGCAAAAGGGATGGGACACCACGATCCACTACAACACCTCGCGAAAAGAAGCGGAAAGCCTTGCACAGGAAATAACGGCTATGGGGTGCTTGGCTTTTATGGCACAAGCCAATCTGGAAAAAATGGACGATGTTGCGCGGCTTATTCCCGTTAAGGACGCGCCGCCGCTCACCGCACTCATCCACAATGCCAGCCTTTTTATTCATGATACCGAGGATCCAGGTGGCTCGCGCCACCGCGCTGTCAATGTCGATGCGCCACTCGCTTTAAACAATGCTTTTTTGGCGCAACTGCCACCAAAGTGCCAAGGCTCAATTGTGCAGATTTTGGATGCCACCCCTATCCCGCCGCATATGAGCGCCTATGCGCAAAGCCGCAAAATCATGGAAAAAAAACTCCCCGCGCTGGCGCAACGTTATGCACCTCAAGCACGGATCAGCGGCCTTGCCCTTGGCCCCACGCTCAAAAACGACCGTCAATCGCAAACGCATTTTGACGCGCTGATAGCGACAACCTCAAACCAAATCCCGACCACACAAGAGGCATTAAAGGCTGCTCTTTTACCTTTATTAACTGGTTAACAATTTTGATTTGTGCTAAGAAACGGGGAGTATCCATTCGGATATTTGTCCCCCTCTTAACAGGAGATTGTCATGACAGCGAAATTTTTAGGGCTTGCCGCCCTTTCTTTGGTCACGTTTCTTGCAACACCAGCCTTGGCCGATACCGTTTCTATTCACGGATCAACAACGTTTACGTCAGCTATTTTGGATGTTCATAAAGATGCCATTCAAAAAGACACTGGGCTCACCCTTGATATTGTGGCCAACGGGTCGGGCAATGGCCTGACGGATTTGGCTCAAGGCAAGGCGGACGTTGCGATGCTTTCAAGCGATATGGAAAGCGTGGCAGCCAAGGTCAACGCGAAGAAACCCGGCACAATCGACACAGCTGCGCTTAAGGCTGTTGAGATTGCCAAGACTCACGCTGCTTTTTGCGTTCACCCTTCCAACCCTGTTAAATCTCTGACAACGGCGCAAGTTGCCGATATCTTGAGCGGCAAGGTCAAAAGCTGGAAAGAGGTTGGTGGTGAGGACAAGCCCATCCTTGTTGCCACAGAAATCCCAACAGGCGGCCTTCGCACCGAAGTTGAAAAAGCTCTCTTGGGTGGCAAGGCCATTGAGGCCAACAAGCGCGAGCTTGTCAACGGCACCATGATTGCAAAGCTCGTCGCTCAAATGCCGGAAGCCTTGGGCATCACAGGCGCTGGCTTTATGACGCCAGCCATTCGTGAAATAACCTTGGATAAAGTTGACGTGATGACTTTGTTTTACGTCACAAAGGGCGCGCCTTCTCCGGCGGCTCAAAAGCTGATTGATGCAACCTTAAAAGTTGCCAAAAAGTAAGCGCTAGCGTTATGGCGGGAGCGAGATTGTCTTTATCTTAATACGACAATCTTGCCCCCGTTTCTTTATGCCTTTCATGTTTTAAGGTGAGTGACGATGCGGTTGACGATCTCTGCTAAATTATATTTTATCGTCGTGCTTGGCGTTGTTTGCGCCTTTTTACCCATTATTGTTGCGGGGCTTGGCTCTCGTACAATGACAGCGGCGGGACAGGCCGTCTATGAAGTGGGCATGAATGGCGTCGAACACGCCTTAACCGTTAGAATTGATTTTGAAAAGGCAAAAGCGCGAGTTATCAATGTTGTGTCCGAAATGGATTTGGACAAACAGGCTGAGCATAAAAAAGCCTATCAAACCCTTATCGAACAATTGTGCGCGCAAATCAGCCATAACGATGGCGAACAAAGCGGCGCGATAGCTGAAGCGCTTTCCCATATGGGGAAAGCTTTGGCTGACTATGATGCCAGCGCCCAAAAAGTTTTTAAGTTTGCCGATGTTTTTGCGCAAGAGCAAGCCGCACAAGTTATAACAGGTGAATTGGCGACACAGGACGGGGCAATGAAAGATGCCATTGGCGCTTATTTGACTCTTCAAAAAGAGCAAGCCGCAGGCAAAGTAGCGGAGCTTCAAGAAGCCAGCAAACTGATGCTTTTATCCATCGTCGGCCTTGGTGTTCTTTCTGGTGGCTTCCTTGCGTTGGTTGGCATCGCGCTCGCGCGTGGCATTGCGCGGCGGATTTATGGGCTGACAACATCTATGACGGCGCTGGCTGATGAGAAGCTTGAAACCCTTGTACCTGATGTTACGCAACAGGACGAAATCGGCAATATGGCGCGGGCTGTTGAAGTCTTCAAGACGAACGCGATTGAACGCAATCGCTTAAAGCAACAAGCCGATGAGGAAATGACCGAGCGTATGGCGCGGGCCAAAAGAATGGCCGCGCATGTTCAAGATTTCCGCTCCCATGTGACAACCGTGGTCGAAGCCTTGGATTGCGCAGCGTCAAACCTTGGTCAAACATCCTCTGTTTTGGCGGGGGCAGCCGATAC
>DYNT01000042.1 GCA_020720905.1 Micavibrio aeruginosavorus | reverse complement strand
CGCCCAGATCGGCAAGGCCGCCCTCGTGATCCTCCTTAATCAGGTGTGGCGGGGGAAAAAGAACGTCAAGCCGCGCCTTCACTTTTTCTGGCACAGGCTCTAACGTGACCACGCAGGCCTGCGTTACCTCGGCCATCAGGGTTCCTGTCACAGCGAACATTTTGCCTTCGCGATCAACGTTGAGCAGCGCCTCAAAGCGCGCTAAATCAAGAAGAGAAAATCTTTTGGCCAGCGCCGCTCGTTCGGTTGGCGTGGCGACGATCCTCTCCTCAATGCCGCCCGCAGGGATACGGTCAACTTTAAGGGGGCGGGAGAGTTCAGGTTCGCAGGCAGGGGGTAATGTCTTCATGGATCAAGCCTTAGGCGTTATGCTAGAAAAATCAAGTTGACGTAGTCTACGCTTCTTTTCTCTTCACCTCTTACACAATTGAAGGCAATATGGCTATCATGATTCGTCGTCTTTTTTCTGTTTTCTCTGTAAGTTTGCTTTTGGCTGGTTTGTGCGCTTGCGCGCCGACCATGGCCAATCGCGGCCATATTGTTGATATGGAGCGCGTGAGCGAGATTAAAACGGGCGAAAGCACGCGTGAGGACGTTGTCCGTGTTCTGGGCAGCCCCACGCAAGTCAGCACGTTTGATGAAAAAATATGGTACTATTTCGGGCGCAGCACAAAACAGTATTCTTTCCGTGATCCTGAAATTATCGAACAAAAGGCTTTTGAGATTCGCTTTAATGATGAAGGCATCGTTGTGATGAGCGCGGTTCTTGATTCTGCCGCCGCCCGCACTGTTGATCCCGTTGATCGTCGCACGCCGACCTATGGCCATGAAACGACCGTCCTTGAACAGTTGCTTGGCAATCTTGGCCGCCCTAGCGGGTTGGCTGGGAAAGAATCTAGAAAATGATAAGCTTTCCTCTCTAACGTCTCCCCTTTCTTTTCGGTTAGGTTTCCGTTTCTCATGACCGCAAAACCAGCGCCTTTAAATCCTTCGAGCAAGCCACCTTCCCTTGGCCCTTCTTTTAAGCTTTTGGGCGGGATCACATTGATAGGGTTTGGTGTTACGTTCGCTCAATTCTTTATGCTGCGTGACCGCGCTGGTTATTTGATGCGCATGCAAACGCCTTACGCCGATTTATTGGTGCCGTTGTCTTATCTTCTTCTTTTTTTGGGAATGGTGCTGACGTTTGGCCTTGTTCTTTATCTCTATGTGACGGGTTCACGCGGGGCTAAGATTTCCTCGCTTGCGCTGTCTTTGCATAAAGCGAATGCCGAGCTTAACCGCAAAATTACCGAAGAAAAGAAAATGGCGCACGCACTGCGTGAGAGTGAGCAGAAATATCGCGCTATTTTCGAAAATGCAGGCATCGGGATATGCCAGATCGCCTCCAGCGGCGAATGGATGAATGCCAACAGAACGATCGCGCAGATTCTGGGGTTTAAAAACGCGCAAGAGATCCTTTTGGCGCAACCCGACTTGCATGGCAGTTTGTTTGTTGATCCGCATGTGCGCCGTGATTGGTTTGCGCGCCTTGAAGAATCCACACAACAAGGGCATGAGGTTGAACTAAAAACAAACACGGGCGGTAAGGTCTGGGTCAATATGACGGGACATGCCATGCGCGATACGATGGGCGACATCATGCATTTTGAATGCACGATGTTTGACATCACCGAACGGCGCAAGGCCGAGATGGAGCTTCTGCGCACCAAAGAAGAGGCTGATTTTGCCAATCGCAGTAAAACCGAATTTTTGGCGAATATGAGCCATGAGCTGCGCACGCCGCTCAATGCCATTATTGGCTTTTCGGAGATCATACGCGATCAGCTTTTTGGCTCCGTGGGGCAGGAGCAATACGTTGAATACGCGGGCGATATTCACGACAGTGGCCACCTCCTCCTCTCGCTTATCAATGATATTTTGGATATGTCCAAGATTGAGGCGGGTAAGCGTGAATTGGCTGAAACGGTGATGAGTGTTGAGGATGTCGTGCGCTCGGTCTCGCGTCTTGTCGCGGCGCGCGCCAAAGCGGGCAAGGTCAGACTGACCGTTTCAATCCCTTCCGTCTTCCCCTTTTTCCGCGCCGAGGAACGCGCTATCAAGCAGATTTTAACCAACCTGATGACCAATGCCATCAAGTTTACGCCCGAAGGTGGAATGGTAGCTTTGACGGCGCAATTGAATGCCGATGAAGATATGGTGATCCGTGTGAAGGATACGGGCATTGGCATGTCGGCTGAGGAAATCCCCATTGCCATGTCGCCCTTTGGCCAGATCGAAAGCGCCCTCAGCCGGAAGAATCAAGGGACGGGGCTAGGCCTGCCCCTGACCCGCGCCCTTGTTGAATTGCATGGTGGAACCTTGGCGCTTGAAAGCGAAGTTGGCAAGGGCACAACTGTTTCCCTCACGTTCCCGAAAACGCGTTTAATCAACAAGGCGGGGTATTAAGGCCTCTTACAAATAAGGCCCCGTGGCGTTCATTAAAGCGTGGGGGCGGGGATCCCATTTTCTTTTTGCTTCTGTTTCTCAAAAACCAACTCTTGAAGTGGAAGGGGTATATAACCTTCCGTTTTGGCTCATCATTCTTGTTTTTGTCTTCTTTTTCTCTTTTCCCTTGCATTTTCCTGCTTTTGCCCTAAAACCATGCCTTGTCGCGCAGCTGCCGATTGTCGGTGGCGCGCTTTATTTTTTCGTGAGTTTGCTATGGCTGTTCCTAAAAGAAAAACATCGAAGTCCGTTCGTGATATGCGCCGTTCGCACCATGCCCTTGAGGCAACAGGTGTCGCCGAGTGCAAGAATTGCGGCGAACCCAAGCTTCAGCACCATGTGTGCGCCGCGTGTGGGCACTATGATGGTCGCGCTGTTGTCAAGTCGAAGTCGGCTTCCTAATTCATTCAGGAACGGGGGATCCCCGTGACACGTACACCAAAACTCGTTGACGCCTCGATGGTCATTGCTTTGGACGCTATGGGCGGTGATGTTGGCGCGTCCATGGTTATGGCGGGCGCGGCGCTTGCGCTTGAGCGGTATCCCAAGCTTTCCTTTATTGTCTTCGGAGACGAAGCGCAGGTGCGCCCGCAGCTAAGCCGTTATCCTGCGCTTGAGGCGCGGTGCGAGCTTCGCCACACAACCTCTTCAATCTCTTCGGAAATGAAGCCCTCTTTGGCTTTGCGGCAGGGGCGTCAGTCGTCCATGCGGCTTGCCATTAACGCCGTTGCGGCGGGTGAGGCGTCCAGCGTGGTGTCGGCGGGCAACACGGGAGCGCTCATGGCGATGGCCAAGTTTGTCTTTAAAACCATGGCTGGCATAGACCGTCCCGCCATTGCGACGGTCTTTCCGACGCAACGCGGCGAGTGTGTGGTGTTGGATTTGGGCGCGAACCTTGAGTGCGACGCTGAAAACCTTGTGCAGTTTGCCTTGATGGGCGCGATTTTCTGTAATGCCGTTTTGGGCGTGGCGCAACCCTCGATTGGGCTTCTCAACATTGGCGTTGAGGAAATGAAAGGCCATGACGAAGTGCGGACGGCGGCGGCGATTTTGCGTGAGCGTCCTTTGTTAGGTGTTTTCCAAGGCTATGTTGAGGGCAACGATATTATGGAAGGCTCGGTCGATGTGATCGTAGCCGATGGCTTTAGCGGCAACATCGCGCTGAAAGCGGCTGAGGGCACGGCCAAGTTTATGGCGCATATGCTTCGCCAAGCGTTGAAAAGCTCGCTGATGGGGAAAATTGGCTATCTCTTTGCGCGGGGCTGTTTGAAGAAAATGCGCTTGCGCGTTGATCCTCGCCGTTATAACGGGGCGATGTTTTTGGGACTACAGGGGGTTTGCGTGAAAAGCCATGGCGGGACGGATCGAGAAGGCTTTGCCAACGCCATTGGCGTCGCGCATGATCTTGTCGCCCATCGTTTTAATGAGCGTATCAAACAAGAATTAGCGCGGCATTATGGCTCGGTTGACGAGGATCATGGCGTGACCATCGATTCCTTCGCCTTGACGGAAGAGGATTCGTGATGGTGACGCGTTCCGTTCTTTTGGGGTGTGGCAGCGCGTTGCCAAGGACGGTTGTGACTAATGACGCTTTGGTGGCGCGTGGCGTTGAAACGTCGCATGAATGGATCGTTCAGCGCACAGGGATTGCGCAGCGGTATATTGCAGACGGGGACGAAAAAACGTCGGATTTGGCGACCAGTGCGGCGCGGGCGGCTCTGGCGCAGGCTGGCGTGGACGTGGGCGTGGTTGATCTGGTGATTGTGGCGACGACAACGCCCGATAATGTTTTTCCTTCCACAGCGGCGCGTGTGCAAGGCAACCTTGGCATCACGCGTGGGTTTGCGTTTGATGTGCAGGCCGTGTGTTCTGGCTTTGTTTATGCGCTGACAATGGCGGATAATTTCATTCGTTTGGGACAGGCTCAAACGGCGCTTGTGATCGGCGCGGAGACCCTTTCGCGCCTGTTGGATTGGAGCGACCGCACAACGTGCGTCCTGTTTGGCGATGGCGCGGGTGCGGTTGTGTTGCAGTCCGCGCAAGGCGCAGGCACGGTGGCGGATCGCGGCCTTCTTTCAACGCATCTTCATGCGGACGGCAGCCAGTATGACCATCTTTTTGTTGATGGCGGGGTGGGATCGACGGGGACGTTTGGCTTTTTACGCATGGACGGGCGCGAGGTTTTCCGCCATGCCGTGACGCGGCTTTCCGAAGTCGTGGACGAAGCCTTGGCCGCCAACGGCCTGACGGCAGAGGCGGTGGATTGGCTTGTGCCCCATCAGGCTAATCGCCGCATTATCGAGGGGCTTGCCAAAAAGCTCCATTTGCCAGAGGAGCGCGTGGTCATGACCATCGCCCAGCATGCCAACACCTCGGCAGCCTCCATTCCCCTTGCCTTGGCGACGGCTATAGGCGATGGCCGCATCCAAAAAGGTCAGCTTATCCTTATGAATGCCATGGGTGGCGGCTTCACATGGGGCGCGGCGTTGGTTCGCGTGTGATTTTTAAAGAAAAACGTCTTTATACTACGTCCGCGTGAAAACCCGAAAACTTTTTGGCCGAGGCTGTTGATTTATCTTGGGTTTCTGCTGCTTGGCGGAGAAAAACTTTTCGGGTTTTCACGCGGACGGATTATATCATTGAAGGAGGGCGTTATGGAAATGAAGAGTCCAGTGCATCCTGGTGTTCTTGTTAAAGAATGTCTGGATGATATGGGGTTGAGCGTCGCTTTAGCCTCAAAGGGTTTGGGTGTTACGCGTCAGCAGTTGCATAAGGTTATTGCGCAAAAAAGCGGCGTGACACCGGAGATGGCGTTTCGTTTGGAGCGTGCCTTTGGAGGCATGGCGGATACGTGGCTTAAGATGCAGATGAACTATGATTTGGCGCAGGTGCGTGCGCGAGCCGATGGAATCATCGTCCATAAATTGGAGAAAACTGCGCGGCATTGATTTTTTCGCAGCATGTCCCGTAACAAAGGATGGAAACCCATTCGGTTTTCGTCTAAAACTTTTTCATCATGATTCCTCGCCTCACCTTTCAGCCGCCTGTCATCGCCCATCGTGGGGCGGGTCTTGATGCGCCCGAAAACACGTTGGCCTCGGTGCGCGAAGCTAAGGCGCAAGGGGCGCAATGGATTGAGTTTGACGTCAAGATTACCTATGATGGTATTCCGATTTTGATGCATGATGAAACGCTGGATCGCACCACGGACGGCCACGGCCTTGTGGCGGAGGCGACGTGGGAATCTCTTAAAACGCTGGATGCCGGAGCCTCTTTTGATCCCCGTTTTAAGGGCGAGAAAATCCCTTTGTTGACTGATGTGATCAAGGCCGTTTTAGAGCATGATATGGCGGTGATCGTTGAGCTTAAGCCCTGCCCTGGACGAGCCAAGGCCACGACGATGGTGACGATGATTGAAATTGCGAAACTGTGGCCGGATCGGGAGAGCCTCCCCGTTATTGCCAGCTTTGATAGGGAATGTCTTGAAGTCGCCGCGCAGCTTGAGCCTCATTGGCCGCGTTGCGTTTTGATGGATCATTGGGATTTGACGTGGCGCGATAAGGTGGATCAAGTTGGGGCGAAGGCTCTGTGCGTTCATGAAGCCCACCTTACGCAAGCCCGTGTGCAGGATATGGTGGGGGCTAAGGTTTCTTTGTTGGCCTATACGATTCAAACGCCTGAACGGGCAAAAGAATTGCTGGCTTGGGGCGTGAGTGCCGTTTATGCTGGTTGCCCGCGTGCTATACTTGATAGCTTATAATAATATAATGGGGATCTTCCTTTGAAAGGATAGGATACGCGTGAAAACACTTGGCGCTGTGCGCATGTCTGGACGAGACGTTCTGCCCCTGATCGAAGGCGGAAAAGGCATTTCTGCGACTAATGGGATCAGCTCTGGTTCATGGGCGGCGGCTGGAGGCATTGGGACGGTATCGGCGGTCAATGCCGATAGCTATGACGAAAACGGCGTTCGCATTCCTCAATTTTATCGCGGCAAGACGCGCAAAGATAGGCATGAGGAGCTTGTGGCCTATGGCATTGCGGGCGGCATCGCGCAGCTTCACAAAGCGCATGAGGTTTCCGGCGGGGGAGGCGCTTTGCATATTAACGTGCTGTGGGAAATGGGCGGGGCTGAGCGTATTTTGGAAGGCGTTTTGGAAGGCACAAAAGGCCTTGTTCATGGCGTGACGTGCGGGGCGGGGATGCCTTACCGCGTGTCTGAAATCGCGGGGCGTTATAACCTTTTTTACTATCCTATCGTTTCCTCGGCGCGCGCGTTTCGCGCTTTGTGGTTGCGCTCATTCAATAAGACGCGTGAGCTTTTGGGCGGCGTGGTTTATGAGGATCCGTGGCGTGCGGGCGGCCATAACGGCCTATCGAACAGCGAGGATCCTTTGGTTCCCGAAGATCCCTATCCCCGCGTTTTGGCGCTGCGTCAGCAAATGCGCGAATACGGTCTTGGCGAAACGCCCATTATCATGGCGGGCGGCGTGTGGTGGCTTTCTGAATGGCAAGACTGGATTGATAATCCTGAACTGGGGTCTATCGCGTTTCAATTCGGCACGCGGCCTTTGCTGACCCAAGAAAGCCCCATTCCGCAAAGCTGGAAGGATAGGCTCCTTACGGTGCGCAAGGGCGATGTTGCCTTGAATAAATTTTCGCCAACGGGCTTCTATTCCTCGGCGGTTCTAAACCCGTTTCTGAAAAAGCTTTATGAGCGTAGCGAGCGGCAGATTGCTTATGTTACGGAATCGCGGGATGGTTTTACGCAGACCTTTAAAACGGGGCCTGTTGGCAACCCGATTTATATTGTGCCAGACGATTTTCCCAAGGCCGAGGGCTGGATGGCATCAGGTCTGACCAAGGCGTTGCGCACGCCTGATAGCACATTGATTTTCGTAACGCCCGAAGAGGCGCGAGAGATTCAGGTGGATCAAGCCAACTGCATGGGCTGTCTCTCGCAGTGTCAATTTTCGAACTGGTCACAGGGCGAAAGCGGCACAACGGGACGCATGGCCGATCCGCGTTCGTTCTGTATTCAAAAGTCGCTGCAAAACGTCGCGCATGAGGGCGATATGGACAACTACCTGATGTTTGCAGGGCACAACTGCTATCGTTTTGGCGAAGACTCGTTCTATGCGGGCGGCACAATCCCCACGGTCAAGCAGCTGGTTGATCGCATCCTGACGGGGCAATAAAAGACCGATTAGGCCAGCTCAACCGATACGGCTTCGCGACCTTTGGGGGATGTGTGGACGGCCATCTTAAGGCGCTGTCCTGTATTCAATCCCTCAAGGCCAAGGCGCGTGACGATGCTTTTATGGATAAAGATATCCTTGCCGCCATCGTCGGGCGCAACAAAGCCAAAGCCTTTTTCAGGTTTGAACCATTTGACGATTCCTTGCATCTCTTCGGTGGGGCCTGTGGGCACGGCGTGCGAGGCCTGTGATTCCGGCGGCATATCGCCTTGTCCTAAAACCGAGATGATCCTAAGGATTTGGCGACCCTTGGGGCCATCGTCAATTTCAACCAGCAGCTTTGTGCCTTCTGCAATTTGCTGAAGCCCTGCGCGAGTCAAAACAGAGACGTGCATAAAAGCGTCAGGCGAATTGTCCTCTGGCGCGACAAAACCAAAACCTTTTGAAAGATTGAACCACTTGACCGTAGCTTCAATCTGAACTCCTTGACCAGGAGCGGAGAAATCACAAGATGACAACGGACGACCTCACTCAAGTAAAAGAAAACAGAAGATGAGCCATTATTATCAGTTTTCTTTGTTTAAACAATGGGGATTCTTAAAAAAGGCGGAGGCGTCCTTAACTTTCAGCATTTATTAGGGTTCTTATCATAAAATAGGGGTGATCGTTGATCAAGGCGCAAGGACAGCATGACAAGGAAAACAACAGAAAAGTTGCTGCAATTTCGTGCCTTTTTGGCGCGTGGCGGCCTTTGTGTGTTGATGTCTGTGTTTCTTTCCTTAGGAAATCCGGCGCAGGCGCAGCCTCAAGCTATGCCCTCGCCTTTTGCCTTGGGGGAAAAATGGGTCGATATCAATCAGTTTGAAGCCCAAGCAAACGAGGCAGAGACGCCGCAGACCCCTGCCGTGACGATAACGGAGGGCGATGGGGCGGTTGCTTTTATACAAAAAGGCGTCACGGCCAAAGCGGCGCCAGAGAGGCCGTTGAACCTGCCAGCCTTGCCAACGATGACAAACGATCACGGTTTTTTTGTGGAATCAACGGAAGAGGCGAAGGCGATTTTTTGGAGCGCTGTGCAAGAACACAATTGGAAAAGCACAGAAACCGCCGATCAGGAATTGGAGGCCGAGGTTGAAGCCGCGCAGCTTGTGAACATTTTGGGGCGCGATCCTTTTAAGGTACGTTATGCCTTGCTGCCCAGTCCTTCTCTTCGATCCACGATGGCTTCGCGCATTGCGACGTCGATTCTTGATCGCGAAGCGCAAGTGCGCAAGGCCGAAAAGGAGGCCGCCGCCAAACCCGTCCTCGCGCAAAAGAAAGTTGATCCCGCTGTGCAAAAGGAAACGAACCAAGCGTGTGAGGCGTTTGCCGATTATCGTCGCCGTCAGCTTGAAGCCATGGAAAGCGATCGCAAGACCCTTGCCGCGTTGCAAGCGGCGTTGGCCGATATGGGGTTGTCAAAAGACTTGAGCTTTATGACGAAGGCAAGTAGCGTTCTGACGGCTCAACAACAAGAAGCGACAACGCAAAAAAGCGCAACGCCCGCCACGCCTAGTCCTTAATTGACCTTTCTCCGTCATTCCGCACGAAACGATGCCTAAGCATCGCGCAGAGGCGGAATCTGATTTGTTTTTTGGTATAGTCCGTCCGCTTGAAAACCCGAAAAATTTTTCCCCGCCAAACCGCAT
>DYNT01000041.1 GCA_020720905.1 Micavibrio aeruginosavorus | reverse complement strand
AGTAAGTCGTGGATATGCAGGATGCCCAGCGGCGCGCCGCGCTCATCCACCACAAAGACCTGCGTGCGGTTTTTCTCGTTCAGGACTTTCAAAGCTTCTGCCGCCAATAGGCGCGGCGCGAAAACCATCGGGTTTTTCGTCATGACCTCGGCGGCTTGTTTTTGCGTGAGGCCATCGCTCATATGGCGGCGCAAATCGCCGTCGGTGATGATGCCTTGCAGCGTGCCGCTTTCATCCACGATGCCCGCGCAGCCAAAGCACTTTTCCGTCATCACGACCAGCACATGCGCCATCGTGTCGGTGAGCCCCGCCAGCGGCACGTCATCGCCTTTATGCATAATGTCTTGAACGCGAAGCAGCGCTTGCCCCAGCTTGCCGCCTGGATGGAAGTTGCCGAAATCCTCGGCGGTGAAGCCTTTCATCTCCAACGCCGCGACGGCCAACGCATCGCCCAGCGCGAGCGTCATGGTCGTGGACGTTGTGGGCGCAAGGCCTAAAGCGCCGACTTCCGGTACGTCGGGAAGGAGGAGCAGGATATCGGCGGCGCTGCCCAGAGAGCTGCCTTCTTTGCGCGTGATGCCGATCAGCGTCATGGCAAAGCGCTTGGCATAGGCGACGATGTCGCCCAGTTCTTTGGATTCGCCAGAGCTAGAGATCGCGATCACGATGTCGCTCTGCATCACCATGCCCAGATCGCCATGGCTGGCCTCACCCGGATGCACAAAGTGCGCGGGCGTGCCCGTCGAGGCCATGGTCGCCGCAATCTTGCGGGCGATATGGCCGCTTTTGCCCATGCCCGTCACGATCACGCGACCCTTACAGCCGACGATGGCGCGAACGGCGTGGACAAAGGCTTCGTTCATCTGCTCGGCCTGCTGAGCCAGCGCCTTGCTCTCGGCCACAAACACGGCCCGCCCACTGGCAAGGATAGAGGAGTCGTCGGTCATGTTGATCAGCCTGCTTGTTATAAGTGATGCGCGGGTGGAGCCGAAGTGCGTTTCATGATCTCCATCACCTGATTATGGATGTTATGGCACAGCTCTTCCTTACCACCTGACGTGGACACGGCCAACGAGAAAGTCCCCGTGTTGGGCGAAGTAGGGTCAGCCTGATAGTTTAGTGTGATGTTGTAAAGAGGGGAAAAGGGACGCCATTTTTTCCTGTAAGAAAAGGCGCAGTCCAATTGTTGGATCGCGAAAGGTTCATTGGGTTGTCCTCTTTTACGGTAAATCTGGTTGAGGATAGCGTGAATATGTTTTTCTTTCTCTATGCCTTTAACCAAGTCGTGATAGGTCGCATAGTGGCATGAATTGTTCCATGACGGGTTTAATTTGGTTTTTTTACACGTTAATTCGTGTCCGATCTTGAGAAAGAACAGCTTGCTATCCGTTAACTTGATCGGCCTTAATGAGAAGCCGTTGCTGAGCACAGCGCCAAGGACGGAAATCGTTGCGCCTAATGTTTCGGGCGAATCCAAACGAATGGTGCTTTTGATGAGGGGCATAGAATACTTTTTCTTACAATTGAGAGTCCTGACGGATTTTAAGGTTTAATGCGTTTTTGGGTTATAAGGCGCGGCGAAGAAAAACGGTTCAGCTTTTCAGGCGTGCGTAGGATACCATAAAACGCCTTTGCAAAGGAAAACCTATTTTTACTTTCATCGCGGCTTATTCAGTCTTCCTTGCAATGGTTTGCTCGCCGCGTTTGGCTGTCCAGTTATCGCTATCGTGGTCGCCGTAAAGGGCGGCTTCGGGCACGTCGGCGGCCAGAATGTTTAGCATTTTTTGTGCCACAGGCCGCAAAGAACCATGCACCGTTTTGCCAGAGCGAAGCTCACCCACATAAACGGTTTCATTCACGCTATAGCTGGTATGCACCAGCGCCTGCATCCCCATGGGGAAAAGGTACTGGTTTTGCTGTGGCGTTGTGGCGATGCCTTGCGCGGGCAGGGCGGCGACGGCCTTAACCTGCGCATCGATGGCGTCCAGCAGGTTTTTATAATCGGCCTCATCCATCAGCGTTTTAAACTGATCCAGATACCAAGGATGCAGGCCATAGCGATCATCCAACAGCGGGATTTGGCACACGCCGTTGCGATGACGCTGAATGTCGCGAAAGCTGCCGTAATCGAGCAAGAAAACGAAGTTATACGAACCATAGGCGTTCAGCCGCCATGGCAGCGCCGCGCCTTGCGGGCGCGAGGCCAAGACTTCGCCTTCGTTTTTCTTAAGGCCGTCAAGGTCAAGGCTGCCACGCCGCGCAATGACTTCGCCCGCGACCAGCGCCTTGCGCTCAGCCTCGGTTAGGTGGAAACGCGCATCGATATCTTCAGACGTTTGATAGTGCGTGCGTAGCGCGTTCTTTTGCGCATAGGCATCGCGGGGCGCAGAGCCGCTATCATCCATGTCGTCGGCGCGGAAGCTGTGCGGATAGCGCTCACGCAGTTTGGCGAAGAGGCTTTGCGCGACCTCGCGCACTTCGGCCAAAGGATGAACCTTCAGGCGGCGCAGATTGTCCCGCGCTTGCCGTAACGACGTGCTCCAGCTCAAAAGCGTCGTGGTTCCCAAAGGCAGAAGGCTGCGGGCGATATCAAAGCCCCGCGCATTCAGCGTACCCTGCCAAACTTTTTCGTTTTTGTAGGCGACAGGATCAAAGGGGCGTTGTTTTTCCAGTCCCGCAATTAGCTTGGCCAGTGTGTCGTTGTAAATCTCTTTCCAGCGGTTTTGAATCGCGGTTGAGGCCGGATGGTTATAGGGATCGATGATGGCTTGCTGGGTATAGTCCAGATAGCGGGTGGAGGCTTCCTGCCCATTATACAGCGGGTTTTCCTGTACCGCCTTGGCAACCAGCATAGAGACTTGTTCGATAAAGCAGGTTGTCGATCCGCAATCGCCGATCGAGGCATGGCCATAACCGACATAATACTGATCCATAAACTTGCCACTGCCAGAGGCCTTCAGCTTTTCAAGATGCGTCACGACGCTGGCGGGCGAGCGCGAGTACAAAGCCTGCAACATGGCCATGTCTTCGGGGTGGCGGTCATCAACAACAAAAACGTCATGCGGCATGGGCATCTTCTTTCTTTGAATGGGAATCAGAACAGGTCAACAACAGACTGATAGGCTGCTTCCAATTTTGTGCCAAGAACAAGAACCGTGCCGACAATGATCGTTGAAAGGAGAGCCGCGATTAAGGCATATTCAATGGCCGTTGAGCCGCCTTGATTATGAAGAAAGCGTCTTAGGGAAGAGGTTATCATGCTGAACCGCCTTTCGTTCGTTAGCTCACGGGTGCGTGATGCTGCTCGCGGGTTTTCAGGAACTTGAGATCGGGGTTTTCCTCAATCGTGCGGTTCAGATGCCAAGCATTACGCGCCAGAAAGACTAGCGCACCATCATGGTCTTCGGCAAGGGCGCTGCGGTTGGCTTCGGTAAAGCGCTTGACGGCATCAGGGGTGTCCGATTCCACCCACCGCGCAGCCTCTAGCCCTGCCGTCTCAAAATGGGCGGGCAGGCCGTATTCGGCCCCGATGCGAGATGCCAGCACTTCAAATTGCAGTGCGCCAACGACGCCCACGATCCAATCCGCGCCAGTGAGTGGTTTGAAAACTTGGCTTGCGCCTTCCTCGGCAAAATGTTCCAAAGCGCGGCGGATATGCTTGACCTTCATGGGATCGCCGATATGGACGCGTTGCAGCATTTCCGGCGCAAAGCTGGGCACGCCGACGAAGTTGATCGCCTCGCCTTCGGTTAAAGTGTCGCCAAGGCGAAGGGAGCCATGGTTGGGGATGCCCATAATGTCACCCGCAAAGGCGTCTTCGGCCAGCTCGCGCTCACGCGCTAAAAACAAAACGGCGTTGCTGATGGCCAGCATTTTGCCGCTGCGCCCGTGAAACAGCTTCATGCCGCGCTTAAAATGGCCAGAGCATAGCCGCACGAACGCGATGCGGTCGCGGTGATTGGGATCCATATTCGCCTGCACCTTAAACACAAAGCCTGTGACCTTATGCTCAAGGGGATGCACCTCTCGCGCATCGGCTTTTTGTGGGCGGGGCGAGGGCGCATAATCGGCCAGCCCCGTCAAAAGTTCCTGCACGCCAAAGTTATAAAACGCGCTGCCGAAAAACAGCGGGGTTAAATGACCCTCGCGGTAAGAGTCGATGTTAAACGGCTTGCACAGCGCCCGCGCCATCTCCACATCCTCGCGCAGTTTGGTGGCCAGTGCCGCGCCTAACAATTCATCAATTTTGGGGTCATCAAGCCCCTCGCACGCGATGCCGTCCACGGCGCGGTGGCGATCCGCTTTGTCCAAAAGGATCAGGCGATCACGCAAAAGATCATAGCAGCCCTTAAAGTCAGAGCCTTGCCCAATCGGCCAGTTCAAAGGCGCAACGTCCAGCGCCAGCGTTTCTTCAATCTCGCTGATAAGGTCAAAGGAATCGCGGGATTCACGATCCATTTTGTTGACAAAGGTGACGATGGGCACGTCGCGCAGGCGGCACACTTCAAACAACTTGCGCGTTTGGCTTTCGATGCCTTTTGCGCCATCGATGACCATCACCGCGCTGTCCACGGCGGTCAGCGTGCGATAGGTGTCTTCCGAAAAATCTTCGTGACCGGGGGTGTCCACAAGGTTGAAGGATTTACCCGCGAAGTCAAAGCTCATGACCGAAGCGGTGACGGAAATTCCGCGCTCGCGCTCCACCTTCATCCAGTCTGAACGCGCGCGGCGTTGCTCGCCACGCGCCTTGACCGCGCCAGCCAGTTGGATCGCCCCGCCGAAGAGCAGAAGCTTTTCGGTCAGCGTTGTTTTACCGGCATCGGGATGGGCGATGATGGCAAAGGTGCGCCTGCGCATCACGTTGGTGGTGAGGAGATTGTCTGTCATAAGAAGGGGTCAACGATGCAGGTAAAGGGCTTGTTCAAGAATCACGGGGCGCGGATCCATTTTAAGCGTGTGGGGAGGAACGGTTTTGACGTAAAGATGGGGGAGCATATCGGCGCTGGTATAAACGGGGCGCTTGACGTGATCGAACAAGTCGGCGTTCCGATGATAGAAAAGAGGCACAGGTTTGAACATATCCTGCCCGCGATAACGATCACTGGGGACGGAGGGGCGATCATAAATCCAGTTCTTGCTATAGAACATATCGCCACGACGATGATCGGTGCGTGCCCAAGCGGGGCTTGAAAGACTCGCCAGCAAAAGCGCCATTGTGAAAAGAAAAGAAACTGCCTTCATCGCCTATCCTTGATCTTCGCCGACAACCTTGTTGCGGCCTGTTTCTTTGGCACGATACAGGGCGGCGTCGGCGCGATCAAGAATGGATGCAGGGGTTTTATCACTTTCATGGTTAAATGTGGCAACGCCGAAACTGGCGCTTATCATCAGGGAATCCCCTGTTTCGTCTAAGATAACGGGCGTTTGGGCGATTGCTTCGCGCAGGCGTTCCCCAACGCTGAGAGCTGTTTTATACTCGGTTTCTGGCATGATGACCGCGAATTCCTCGCCGCCCATGCGGACAACAAGGTCAAAGGGGCGCAAGCTTACAACCACACGGTTGACAACTTCCTTAAGGGTGATGTCGCCCGCTTTATGGCCTTTTGTGTCGTTGACGACCTTAAAGTGATCGATGTCAAAGGACAAAATGGAAAGGGCGTGGCGCGTGGCTTGCGCGCGTGCAAATAGGGTTGGCAAATGCATATCCAGATAACGGCGATTATAAGCGCCTGTCAGGGGATCGACGAGGGCGAGCGTTAGGCTGGTTTCATAGTTTTTATGCAGGCGATCATAATGTCGTTTTTGGCGTAGTTGCGTGCGAAGGCGCGTGAACAACTCTTCTTTTTCTAAGGGGCGCAGGAGGTAATCGTTAGCGCCAAGATCAAGACCGCGCGCGATTTGGGCGATGTCTTCTTCACCCGCAATCAGCAAAATGGGCAGCGTGCGCGTTGCTTCTTGTGCGCGCAATTGGGCGCACAGATAAAGGCCATCGCCGTTTGTTAAGTTCAAACTGACCATGACAAGATCAAAGGCTTGCTCTGAAAGCGCCAACGTGACGGCCTCGATGGTTTGAACGTGTGTGACGGTATGGCCGCCTGTTGTCAGATGTTTTCCTAAAATATCAGCGTTATAGGCGGAATCGTCCACAAGGAGGATCGTGCCGCCTTGATCGCTTATCGGTTCTTCTTGCGCGGGACAAAGAGCGAATTGCGAGGCTGTCGTCTCGCGCAGGCGCCATTCATCCATGATCATTTTAAGGCGCAAGAGCGAGCGCACCCGCGCCATTAAGGCGATATCGTTGATGGGCTTGGTCAGAAAGTCATCCGCGCCGCATTCAAGGCCGCGCACGCGGTCTTTAACGTCACTGAGCGCCGTGACCATGACGATGGGGATATGCTGCGTCGCGCTATCGGCTTTAAGGCGCGAGCAAACTTCGAACCCATCCATCTCTGGCATCATAACATCCAAAAGGATCAAGTCGGGCATATCGCGTTTAACAAGCTCCAGCGCTTCGGGGCCGCTCGCTGCCGAGGAAACGATGTAATAGTCCTTCGCTAGTTTGGCAGAGAGAAGCTTAAGATTAAGGGGGGTGTCATCGACAATAAGGATGCGTGCGGACATGATACAGAGAGGCCTTAAGCCAGAGGAGAGGAGGCCGGTGCGTTGGCAAACCGTTTAACGGTTGCTAAAAAAGACGCAACGGAAATGGGTTTAGAGATATAGCCCTCACAGCCGCCTGCGCGTATTTTTTCCTCGTCTCCCTTCATGGCAAAAGCGGTGATCGCGATAACGGGAATTGTTTTTAGGGTGGGGTCTTTTTTAAGCCAACTGGTGATTTCAAGGCCTGATACTTCAGGAAGCTGAATATCCATAAGGATTAAATTAGGCTTATGGGCGCGGGCTAAATCCAAGACCTCCATGCCGTCTGCTGTATGCACGGTTTTATATCCGTTCGCTTCAAGAAGATCGCGAAACAGTTTTTTGTTGAGTTCGTTATCCTCAACAATCATAACGCATTTGCCAGAGACTTGAGACATGGGTATCAATAAAAAGGGTGAAGGGGGATTCGAAATCCTTCCTAAGATACAGGAAAAACCCTTAGCATCCTCTTAAAGTCAATAAGATCGTTGGTGAAAAAATCTTTATTTTTGCGAAAGGTTTATGATTTGTTTACCATAAACAGCCGTTTTGGGTGGGCATGAAAAAGAAAACCAAGAAAAAGTTAAAGATTCTGCTGTGGCTTTTGGTGCTTGGCGCCTGTGCGTCTTTTTGGGCTATGCCTGTTCACGTTCTGCCGCGTCCTGCGCGGTATTGGCATGCGCCGGTTCAAACGGTTTTTCCCTCGCTATCGACCAAGCCTGTTCTTGATGAAGCAACACGTGTTTTGGAGGAGATGAAAAAGCAAACTTTGCTTTTTGAAGAGGTTACTCAACCTGAAGAAAGCCAGCCCCTTCCTGTTCCAGAGAGTCCTGCGCCTGTACCTCCTTCGTCTGGCGAGGGGGGGCTTATTGCGCTGATTATCGATGACATGGGGATGACGCCTTCTGTGGAAGCGCGGGTGTTAAGGTTCCCTGACGCTGTGACGCTATCTTATCTGCCGTATGCGCCTCACGTGCAAAAGCAAGTGGATCAAGCCAAAGCGCAAGGCCATGATGTGTTGCTTCATTGCCCGATGGAGCCTGTGGGCAAGGCTGATCCAGGCCCTGATGCGCTGCGCGTAG
The DNA here is from genome assembly GCA_020720905.1 of Micavibrio aeruginosavorus. Classification (GTDB taxonomy): domain Bacteria; phylum Pseudomonadota; class Alphaproteobacteria; order UBA9219; family UBA9219; genus UBA8914. The sequence goes on along the minus strand of DYNT01000041.1, from coordinate 1,814 downwards.
GGCAAACGCCGCAGATGTGGGCCGAGCTTATAGAAAAAAACCTTAACAAATTTTCAGGCTATTGCGGCGTGAACAATCATATGGGCAGCCGTTTTACGCGTGATCAAAAGGGGATGGAGGCGGTGGCCGAGGCATTGCATCAAAAGGGTGTCTTTTTTGTCGATTCGCGCACCAATCCTGCCTCTGTTGCGGAAAAAGTCATGCAAGAGGCTGGGGTTCAAACAATCTCACGCGATGTCTTTTTGGACGATACTCCGTCTTTGCCAGCCATTCGGGGCGAGTTGGCGCGCCTTGAGCGCGCCGCGCGCCGTCAAGGTGTTGCGGTGGCGATTGGCCACCCGCATCTTGTGACGATCCAAGCGTTGGAATCGTGGTTTCCTGAAGCCGAAAAGCGAGGCTTTAGGTTTGTCCCCGTTCGGGAGGTTTTAAGATAATCTTGCCACAAGGGGCGTGGCTAGGCATAGTATCCCTCACGCGTGAAAAAAACGCGATTCGAGGCAATGGCATAGGAATGGGCTTGTCATGACAATAAACGGACGTATCTTTAATCGCAGGACGTGCGCCTTTGCGTTGGTTTGTTTTTTGATGATGGCTGGTCTGCCTGTTATGGCGGGCGATATGCCAACGGCGGCGGGCTCGCCCATTGCTGGCATTTCCTTTGATGATCGTCCGTTGATGCTGCCTGTGCAGCGTAATTTCCAAATGGCGATGCTGACGGCCAGCAGCGAGATGGGGCGCAGTTGTGGTCGGATGGAAGCCTATGGCTGGCGCTTGGGCGAAGAAGAACAGGCGCGGGTTAACCAGATTTTTGATAACACGGTTGATCGTATGCGTGCGCAAGGCTTTAACGTCGAGGCCAAAACGGCAACCACCGTTTCGCGTGATGTGACCCTTTTCGCAGCGGATCGCGCCGATAAGCATCTTATTTTCATGTGGTCGGCTGGGGAAATTGGTCTTGTGATGGTGCTGTGCGAAACGTCAGCGCCTCTTTCTCCTATTGCCACCAATCTTGTTAAAGAACGCCAAGAGGATCAACCCGCCTCTTTGCCACCGATGCGTGCGACGGCTAAGGCTGTTGCTTCTTCCAAAGCAGAGCGTGCGCCCGTCAATGTGTCGCAGACGGGCAAGCCCCTTTATGAAAACTTCTCGCCCTTGGGTGATTGGACAGGGGATTATACCTGTTCGCAAGGAACAACGGGCGCGACGTTGCATATCGCCAGCCTTAAGGGCGATCAGTTTGAAGGGGAATTCCAATTCTATCCTACCGCTAAAAATCCTTATGTTTCTCGCGGCAAGTATAAGGTGTTTGGTGAATATGACCGTGATTCCCAGCGCATCTTGGTCAATCCAAGCGCATGGATCGAACGGCCTAAGGACTTTTATAACACAATCATGATTGGCAGTTTTGATCCGGTGAATAAAACCTTTAGCGGGTTTTTTCAGGGCATAACAGGCTGCACAAGCTTTGAAGCGCGAGGTGAGCGTGGAGCTGAGGCGACCTTGCCGCCCAAAGCCAAAGCGTCATCGGCCACAAAAGCCAAAAAGGCAACCAGCAGCGTGAAGAAGAAAAAGGCTAAAAAGGCTTCTGAAGCCTCTCCTACAAAGGCCGTCAAGGCTCTTCCTTTGGAGACTGAAGCTTTAGCCTCGACTCCAACTGTGATGCCGCGCACGTCTTCCATTGAGCCTCCTGCGGATGGGATCAAGATTCCGACGCCTTAAAATCCCTTTCTTTGCCCAAAATAGTTCAAGAGTTGGCAAGTTATACTACGTCAACTTGAAAACCCGAAAACTTTTTGGCCGCGTTTGCTTGTTTC
>DYNT01000040.1 GCA_020720905.1 Micavibrio aeruginosavorus | reverse complement strand
GCAAAATCGCCCGCCAGTTTGGGATGACGCGAAGTATCGACCCGATCCAGAATAAAGCGCGGCAGCGTGATTTCAAAAAAGCCCCACAGGTTCGCGGCGAAGAAGGTCAAAAGGGCGATCATAAAGACGAGAAAAGCGGGCTGCTGGAATTGCACACCCCAGCCAAAGGCTTGGCCTGACGCTTTAAGCGCGATGGTGGCCACAGCAAGCAGGACAAACGAAAAAACGATGCCACCTGCTGAAGCCAGAAAGGAATGACGCACGACATCTTTATGGTTGCCGGCATGCTTAATCACGGACAGGACTTTGATTGATAGAACGGGCAGAACGCAAGGCATCAGGTTCAAGATAAAGCCGCCCATGAGCGCCAGTAAAACAATCGTCCAAAAGGGCATGGGCGAAGCTGGTGGTGCGGTGTCGGCTGGTACGGCGGCAGATTGAGGCGACAGTTTAATTTCACGTGCGGCTTGGCCGTTTGTGAGTGTGAGTGTTAAAGGTATGTCAGCCAGCGAAGCCCCTTCTGGTAAAGGGGTGAGAAGCGTAGCCGTCAGCGTCGCCCCATGACCATCGGGGGCAGGGATAATGCTGGGTTTGGAAAAGGTGAGATCAGATGGGCTTTCAACAAACAAATCGGGCTGTTGCAAGGCGTCTTGGGTATTAAAGGTTACCTGCACGGTGTTGGAGCCAAGCGTTGTTTTCAGGTTCGATAAAGCGTCTGTGTCTTGGGGGGAGGGAAGGCGCGTCAGGGCTTCTTCAATCAGCGCGTTTTCCTCTTCGCCGCCCATTCTGTCAGGACTGAGCGTAAGATCAAAATGGCGAGGAACGCACAAAGTGCTGCATGTTAGAATATCAAGGCTGGCGCGTAATGTCAGGTTCTTGGCCGGTTCCTTTTTAAGAACAGACAAGGGAAGGATGACGGGGCCTTCATAGCCAATCGTCTCCATCCCCATCAGGCTCATGCGGCGTGGCGTGGGGTAGAGGATATTGAGCGATTCTACGTTATCCGATCCCTCTGTGGTGACCCTTGGCGGTGTGCCCACCTCGCCCGCGCTGCGCCAATAAATATGCCAGCCTTCATCAAGTTGAATATCAAGGCCAAGCGTTAGCCCTTTATTGTTCGATGATAAAGCATCGCTGCCAATCAGGCGCACCGCTATGCCGTCCTCGCGCTGCCAATCGCTGGTCGCCGCCCATAATGGCGCGGGCGCAAGGGCGAGAATGATGAAAAAAAGAGAGATAAGGCGATTCATAACGCTTCCTTGATGTTAAGGGGTAAAATTTTGGGCATTGCTCTTTTGCCATGATGCAATAGAATGGTTAAAGAATAACCATACTATGTCCGCTTGAAAAGGGGGAAACTCTTGGGCAAGAAAGCAGACAAAATCAAAATGTTTTTTGAGGAGCGTAACTGGCTTACGGGTCAGCTGCTTATTGCTATGCCTTCGATGATCGACCCTCGCTTTGAAAAAACCGTTATCCTTGTTTGCTCGCATGGGCCAGAGGGTGCGATGGGGCTTGTGATCAATCGTTTGTTTGGTGATTTGGATTTTGGCGGCTTGCTTAATCAATTCGGTATTGTGTTGCCACCTGGCGCACCGGAACACCTTGTCTATTATGGGGGGCCAGTTGAGCCTGTGCGCGGTTTTGTTTTGCATTCCTCGGACTATGACAGCGAGGCGACAACGCGGATTTCGCCAACCCTTCATTTAACAGCGACTGTTGAAATCTTGCGAGCCCTCACCGAAGGCGCGGAGCCAGAGCGCGCCTTGCTTGTTTTGGGTTATGCCGGATGGTCGGCGGGGCAGCTGGAGGCCGAGATTCAGTCTAACGGTTGGCTGACCGCGCCAGCGGATCTGGCGATCCTTTTTGATGCCAATATCGAAAATAAATGGCAGCTCGCGCTCTCATCGATTGGGGTGAGCCCCACAATGCTCTCTAGTGATATGGGGCATGCGTGAAGGGTGTTTCTTAACTAATATCTAACGATTGAGGTGTCATTTAAAGCTGACCCAAACGCCAAGCCGCAGGGTTTGGGTTCCCTTTGCCTTAACGGTTGGCTTGTTTAAGGTTAGCGTTGTGGCGCTCGCCTTTTTCTTTTATCCCTATATCGTGCCTGAGCAGCTGACGATCATCGAAGCCGCCAGTGCGCCAGAATCCTTGATGGTGATTTTGGTGGGGGCGCTCATCACCTTGCCCCTTCTTTTCGGCTATACGTTCTATGCTTATAAAGTCTTTCATGGTAAGGCGGATGAGTTGAGCTACCATTAAAAATGGCTTGCTCTGCGGATCAACAACGTATATACTTTGTTGATCCATTAACAGGAGGGATTATGGATACACTTATTGCGGCATGGGGAAATAGTTTAGGCGTTCGTATTCCTAAAGCTTTAGCACAAAAGGTTGGCCTTGCAGCAGGCAAGGTCGTGTCTGTTGATGTTCAAAAAGGGCATCTTGTTATTACCCCTTCTTCTTATCGTTTAGAGGATATGATCGCGGATATTACGCCGGATAATTGTCATCAGGCCATCACAGCAGGCGGTAGGCAAGGAAAAGAAATATGGTAGGTCTTGCGGGACGTCGCAGACCCTCACGCTATGTGCCTGATCGTGGCGATTTGGTTTGGTTGGTGTTCGATCCGCAGGCCGGTCATGAACAGGCGGGCAGGCGTCCTGCGCTTGTTTTGTCGCCAAAAGCTTATAACGTAAAAACGGGGCTGGCTCTTTTTTGTCCTGTGACGACGAAAATTAAAGCTTATCCTTTTGAAGTTCTATTGTCCGCGAAGCATAAAGTATCGGGCGCGGTTTTGACAGATCAGATAAAAAGCTTGGATTGGCAGGTCAGACAAGCCAAATTTATCGAGAAAATAGCCCCTCCTGCATGGGAGGACGTCATGGCAAAGATTCGCGCTCTTATAGACCCATAAAGCGGGCTGCGTAGATAAGGATTTTTTTATGTCTCTCTCAATCTCTCAAGCCCAGCAGCAGCTGGATGATTTGATCAAAAGTGCCCGCGCAGCGGGCGCGGATGGCGCGGATGCGCTGCTTGTCGATGGCCGCTCCATCAGCGTGGCATGGCATGACCGCAAGCTGGAATCGCTGGAGCATGCCGAGGGTGGCGACATCGGCCTTCGCGTTTTGGTGGGGCATCGTCAAGCCTCTGTGGCCAGTTCGGATCGTAGCCCTGCGGCTCATGCGGCTCTTGTGGATCGCGCCGTGGCGATGGCTAAGGCGGCGGCCGAGGATCCTTTTTGCGGCCTTGCCGCGCCGGATGAAATTGCAACTTCTTTTCCTGCATTGGAAATGGCCGACGCTTATCAGATTGAGCCGCCCGCCCTTCTTGCGTGGGCCAAGGAAGCAGAGGAGGCCGCGTTATCGGTCGGCGGCGTCACGTTGTGCGAAAGCGCAGATGCTGGATGTGGCCAATCCACAGTCGTGATGGCGGCCAGCAATGGGTTTCATGGGCATTATCGCCGCACGCATTATTCCATCAGCGCCGTGGCGCTGGCGGGGCAGGGGACGGCGATGGAGCGTGATTACGATTTCGCCTCAACCGTTTTCCAAAGCGATCTTCCAAGCGCGGCCATGATAGGGCGCAAGGCGGGCGAGAAAACCGTCGCGAACCTTGGCGCGCGTAAGATGCCCAGTTGCGCCGCGCCCGTGGTGTTCGCGCCGCAAACAGCGCATGAGCTTTTGGGCTCTTTGGTGGGCGCCATTTCCGGCAGCGCAATAGCGCGAGGCACAAGCTTTCTGATGGACGGCTTGGGGCAAAAGATTTTTCCGGAAGACATCACGATCATCGATGATCCGTTCCGCGCGCGCGGTCTGCGCTCTAAGCTTTTTGATGGCGAGGGGTTCGCGCCGCAACGCCGCACGATTATCGATCATGGAACACTGACGACATGGCTTTTGGATCTTCGCTCGGCAAGGCAATTGGGTATGAAAAGCACGGGGCACGCTTCGCGTGGCACAACGGGCGCGCCCTCACCATCGCCCACCAATTTTTATATGGAGGGCGGAGCCGTGAGTCCAACAGACCTCATCAAAGACATTAGAAATGGATTCTATGTCACCGAAATGATGGGGATGGGTGTGAACGATGTCACGGGCGATTTCTCGCAAGCCGCGCGCGGCTTTTGGATCGAAAACGGCATGATCAGCTTTCCTGTCTCGGAAATGACCGTGGCGGGGAATCTGAAGGCGATGTTCAAGAATCTGACGGCGGCTAATGATCTGACCTTCCGCTATGGGATCGATGCCCCGACCGTGCGGATTGAGGGAATGACCATTGCTGGGTTATAGGTTTCTTTTTAGGCAGATTGGAAAAACATGAAGCTGTTAGATTTTGCCGTTCTGGCTTTCTTTTTCGTGTTGGTTTTTTATGGTGTTAAGGTGATTGCGATGGGGTCTTCTGATATTCCTGCGGTTGATGTTGCGACGGTGGCTCAGCGTTTGAAAAGCGCGATGCCGCCACTGCTGATCGATGTGCGCGAGTCTTATGAGTTTAAGGCAAGCCATATTGAGGGCGCTCACCTGATCCCTTTGGGCTCTTTGGCGTCTCACTTGGTCGAAGTTCCGCGTGACAGGCCTGTTGTGTTGGTCTGCCGCTCTGGCAGCCGCAGCGCGTATGCCATAGCCTTTTTACGGAAGCAAGGCTACACAAATGTTGAAAATATGACGGGCGGAATGAACGCGTGGTCGCGCCTTTAAGGCTGTCGGCTTTAAGGGGCGTTACTGTCTTTGTTTTTGCCGAGTTTAGGCGAAATAAAAACAAAGGTGTCTTCAGGAAACTCTACCCCTTCGCTCGCGTTTTCAAAGTTGACGCCTGTGGTGTGGCCTTGCGCATCCAAAATGCGCCATTGCCGCAGTTTCAGGGGCTTATCCTCAAAAATGAAGGTAAGCTCGCCCTCATGCGGCTCTTTCACAGAAACAAGGCTAACTTCGATTTTTGCAGGATAACGGACAAAGCGCGTCACGATGACATCACCGGATAGCTTGATGTTTTCGCGCAAGATAAAAGAAGCCATCCCTTCATCAAGAGCAAGGGTTGTTTGCTGCCCCATCTCATCATCCCAAAGAGTGAGGCGTGAGCCATCCGCGACGATAAAATCTTTGTCCGGCGCATCATAAACAACGCGCATTTTTCCAGGACGCTGAATCGCTATAGAGCCATGGCGCAAGTTGCCTGAATCGCTGACCTGCATAAAGTGCGCACTGACACTTTTGAAGTCGTTGAGATAGGCCTCGATGCGATCAACATCGGCCTTTTCTTTGGCGCTGAGCTTGGCCGCGATAGGCTTATCAGGAGCAGGAGAGGGGGCGGGCGTTGGCTCCTCAGCCCAAACGGGAAGGGTCAGCGCAAGGAAGAGGCTCAAGGCCAAGAGAAAGGGGCGTATCTGTTTCATGGAAGGCAAGTTGGCCTGAAATTGTGGCAAAGAAAAGGACTATTTTAGCCTTTTAGCAAAGAAGAGACGAGCGATTATAACACCATGGTATTAGGCTCTTATTTTCCAGTGGATAGAGAATAACGCTTTTAGGTGTTGGCAATTTTTACGATAAAGTAATACTGATTCTCTATGCATGAATGAGTCCCGCCTTTCTGACCTTCTCCCCCCTTTCCGGATTTTATGATGAAAAGCCTTTCCGTCGTTCAACAGAAAGATAAGATCGCTGAAGCCTTGGCGGAGGTTCTTGCCATTGATCCTTCTTTGATTCTTCTTTTTGCTGCGCCGTCTTTGTGGCGTGATCAAGAGTTTGTTCACAATGTTATGACTCTTACAAAAGGGACAATGATTCTGGGATGCTCAACGGCGGGGGAAATTGGACGGGAGGGGTTGAGCCAGAAAAGCTTTTCTATGCTGGCCATGCATTTTGATAAAACGCAGGTGAAGTTAGTGCACGCGCCTTTAGAAAAGGCGGAAGAATCTTCTGCCGCTGGCGCTGCCCTTGCTGAACACCTTAAAGCCCATGACCTTAAAGCCGTTCTTGTTTTTGGGACGGGGAGCCATGTGAATGGCAGCGGCCTTGTCGCCGGTATGAACAATGTGTTGGGACGCAATGTTCTGATTACGGGCGGCCTTGCTGCCGACGATTTGGATTTCAAGGAAACCTTTACGCTTTGTAATGACCTTCTTTCAACGGATCATGTCGTTGCCGTGGGGCTTTATGGCGATTCAATTATCGTGAGTTGTGGATCGGAAGGCGGGTGGCGTCCGTTTGGCCCTACGCGGCGCGTGACAAAAGCGGACAACAATATCCTTTATGAGTTGGATGGCAAGCCCGCGCTTCAGCTTTATAAACAGTATTTGGGGGACAAGGCCAAATACTTGCCCGCCAGCGGCCTTGCCTATTCCTTTGCCATTTTGCGTAACGATAGGACGACGTCAGGCGTTATCCGCAGCGCACTGGCCATTGATCATGAGAAGGGCGCTCTCATTCTGGCGGGAGATATTCCCCAAGGCTGCCAAGTTTGCCTTATGCATACCGACACGGATGCGCTGGTGCAAGGCGCGGCGCAGGCAGCCGCGGAAGCCTTGCGCACGCATGCAGGGTCAGAGGAAAATGGGTGCGCTCTTGTCGTCAGCTTTGTGGGGCGGCGCATTATTCTGGGCATCGATGTTGATGAGGAGATCGAAGCGGTTTCGGATTCCTTCCTGCCTGATACGCCTTTAGCGGGTTATTATTCCTATGGCGAGATATGCTCTTACACAGCTACGGGGCGCACAGAACTTCATAATCAGACGATGACGATAACGTACATTACTGAAAAGTCAGGTGATTGATGTTCAGGTCGCGCAAACTTCTTAAACAGTTCAAAAAGTTTCTTGGCTATGAGGATAGCGAGAAGCGCTTTCTTGAATTGAGGACGTTGTTGGCGGAAAAAAGCCCTGTTTTAGACGAAGTCTATGGGCCGTTGTTGGGCAGTATCCCTCCGTTTTTTGACAGCATTGAAGCGGTTTATCAGCAGTATGAAGAGCGCCTGAAGATGGCGCTGCGCAATCTTGAGCTTAGCTCTGGCGAGTTGAATGAGGCCAATTATAGGCTGGAAGATTTGAACATCGCGATCAACGCCATGCTGGATAGTTTGGGGCAGGGGCTTTTATTCTTTGATGACAAGGGCGTTTGTTCAGGTGTTTTCTCCAGAGCCTGCATGACATTGTTAGAGGTCAATCCAAGCGGGAAAAACATTGCCGATATTTTGCGCCTGCCGCCTGAAAACAGAAATGTTTTTATCGAGCTTTTGAACATTATGTTTTCCAGAAAAAGCCAATTGAGTTTTGATAAGGTGATGGCGCTTGCGCCCAAGGTTTATAGGCACAGTCAGGGGCTTTATGTCACGCTTGGCTATCGTCCCGTTTATTCAACGGAAGGGGATTTGACGAAAGTCGTCCTTATCGCGACCGACCAAACGCGTGAAAAGACGGCGATGAAAAAACTTGTTGAAGGCACGCAAGCGCAAGAAGCCCTCCTTGCGGCCAAAGAAATGGCTGAGCGTGCAACAGCCGCCAAAAGCGATTTTCTTGCCAACATGAGCCATGAAATCCGCACGCCGATGAATGGCGTGTTGGGCATGTCCGATTTGCTTTTGGATACCGATTTAACGCACGATCAGCGCGGTTGGGTTGAAGCTATTCGCCGCTCTGGTGAAAACCTTTTGGAAATTATCAACGATATTCTTGATTTCTCGAAAATAGAAACAGGTAAAATAAAGCTGGAGTCGATTGACTTTGATATCGTCAAGGTTATCACCGATGTCACCGATATGGTCAGCGTGCGGACGCAAGAAAAGGGCCTTCAGCTTTTGGTGGATTTGCCCGATGGCGATAATCGCCATTTCTGCGGCGATCCTGGGCGCATAAGGCAGGTCTTACTTAATCTGGTGGGAAATGCCGTCAAGTTTACAGAAGTCGGCCATGTTCTTATTCGTTTGGACACGCATCAAGAAACACCAGAGCGTTACCGCGTCAGATTGACGGTGGAGGATACGGGCATCGGCGTATCGGAAAACAAGCTTGGCTATATTTTTGATAAATTCTCGCAAGCCGAGGAAGCCACAACGCGCAAGTTCGGTGGCAGCGGGCTTGGTCTGGCGATTTCTAGGGGGCTGATCACGTTGATGGAAGGCTCGATCACCGTAACAAGCCAACTTGGCAAAGGGTCGCGTTTTAGCTTTGACGTTTTATTAGGCCACTGTCCTAAAGCGCCGCAGCCAGAGCCAACCATTTCTGAGGTGAGTTTGCTGGAGAAGAGGGTTTTAATCACCGATGAAAATCCCATTGTCGTCGCTCTTCTTGAAAAATATATGCTGGGCTGGGGCATGCATTTTGATACGGTCAGCAGTCTTATCGAAGCCAGAGAAGCCATAGAAACAGCGGTGCGCGTCGGTGATCCTTATGCCTTTGTCCTCAGCGATTACCGAATCCGTAGCAGCGAAGCGCGTGAGCTGACCAGTTGGGCGCAAAGCGATAAGCTGGTGGGCAAGAAACCTCACTTCCTCCTTATCTCGGCTTATGGACAAATTGTGAATACCGAGTTTGCCGGACAGTACGGGTTTGCAGGTTATCTGCTCAAGCCGTTCTATCCCGATCATCTTAAGGGCATGATGCAGCTTTTACTGGAAGCCGACAGCGAGGGCGAGCGCATGCCCGTCGTGACTCGTGCTCTGATTAGCAACATGGCTCAAACAGGGCGTACGCGCCACGGCATCAGACCAGATATGTTTGCCGGTATGAAGGCTTTGGTTGTTGAGGATATGAAAATCAACCTTATGCTGATCGCCAAGATTTTGGAAAAGCATGGCTGCATTGTCACAGCGGCAAGCAATGGACGTGAAGGTATTGAGGCCACATTGAAAGAGAACTTTGATATTATCTTTATGGATTGTCAGATGCCGGAAATGGATGGGTTTGAAGCAACGGAAGCTATTCGCAAAAACGAACAAACGTCGGGGCAGCATACGACCATTGTGGCGTTGACCGCCGATGCCATGATTGGGGATCGCGAAAAATGCCTACATGCTGGTATGGATGATTATCTAAATAAGCCTCTGCGCCAAGAGCAAATCACCCAAATCTTAAGCAAATGGATTCACTAGTTGGTTGATGCGACGCATTTTATGGTGTTCATGCGTCTGCTAAAATAGTTTAACGGGTTATGTTTAATAATGACCTTTGCCCCCTTCTTATAAGCGCAAGGAGGACAGGACTTAAAGGCATAACGATCTTTATCGTCTAGCCTAACCAAACAGTACTGTTCTGATCGCGCCCCCAATCGATTGGAGACAATAAATCCAACATCCCGTGTTTCAGACACCATTCCGATTGTCGTTACCACCATGCTCTGAGGAATGAACGCGGCTATGCAGGTCAAATAGAAAAACACAAGATAAGTCCCGCCGACAAAAAAGGCTAAGATTCGCCCCAAAACACTCGCCCCCATTTGTTGAAAAAAGAACTTGATCCATAAAAAATGTCCAGCCAGTTCTTTATAGGAAATCACTGCTGTCCGGCAATTAGCTGAATAGATTCAGTTGGGTAGGGTTTTCTTC
>DYNT01000199.1 GCA_020720905.1 Micavibrio aeruginosavorus | reverse complement strand
ACGACAAAAATCGCGCCATTTGCTTGGTTTGTGGCTTACTTTGAATCGCCCTGTAGGCAAAGGAAAAGGCTTGCTTTTTTGAGTAAGTCTTTGACTGATTCGAAAAAATCCGTTAACCTTACGCGCTTCCCTTAAGAACCGTCTTTTTCCTCGTTGATGAGTGTCCCATGTCCCATGATCAAGCCCCCTCTTCCGGTTCGTTTTTACCCCTGATTTTAGCGGCCTTTTTGGGGCTTTGTTTGGCCGCGATGGCTGGGACAGGCTATGCCAAATATCAATTGGATCGTTATGAAAACACCTTGGCCGCGCCGGATTCCGCCTTTACGCCTGACCAAGAAATCTATGAGAAAACCATTGTCGCGTTGGGCTATAGCGGCTTTTTAGGTTCGGCACAGGCCTATATGACCAGCGGCGACCGCGCCGCTCTGGCGGACATGCGTATGAACCTGAAAACGGCGCAAGAAGCCACAGCTCGCCTTGCGGATAAAGCGCCCGCCGCAACGCGCCGCGATATCAAAGCCATTATTGACATTTTTGCTTCGCTGATTGCCAAGGCCGATCAAAGTGATGCAATGAGCAACGGCCTCACCAACGCTGACCTTTTAACGGCCACCAGCGCCCTCACGACGCTTGACTCGCGCTTGCAAACAGCGGCGGCCACAGGGCGGAAAACAGCTCAAGACTCGATCAAGCTTTGGAGCCTTGCCCTTATGCTGATGACATGGTGCAGTTTGCTTGTGACGGCTCTCCTTGGCGGTGGTCTTTATTATACCTATAAAACGCGGCAAGCGGAACCTTTGGGCAAGTTGACGCAGTGCATTGAGACCATGCTGAAAGGATCGGATCAGACTGCCATTTGGGGGATTGAGCGCCGCGATGCGATCGGTGATTTGGCGCGCATGATTGAAAAAGCGCGCCTTGCTTTTATTCAAATGCCTGACTTTTCGATGATGAGCGATGACGGCCCTGTACGCTTTAAAGTGGATGGAGAGGGGCGCTCTCTCTTTCAGTCTTTAATCAAGAATCTTACAGAATGCTTTGATACGACGCGGGAGAGCACCGCTCATTTTTCAAACACGATGAACCTGCAACAAGAAACGCTTCTCTCCCTTACGGCTCGGTTGAATACGATGCTGGTCAACATGCAGGAACGGGGCGCATCTAGCGATGAAACGCTGCAAGCGCTTGCAAAAACGCTAATTGATGCCAGTGATAACCTTGTCCAGACGCAAGAGAACGGCGTTGCGCAAATTGGCAAGCTTCTGCCCACGTTGCATGAGCGTATTCATAACATGGCGGAAGTCACGCAGTTGGCGGGCACGCAAGTCGCGCAATCCCTGCAAACGCTGGTCAAGGCCGAAGGCACGCTGCAATCCAGCGCGGCGCGAAGTGAGCAAGTCTCGCAGCAGTTGGCCAACGCAACAGGCCAGATGGGCGAGCGTATGTTCGCCGCCCTCAACTTGGTTCAAGCCAGTGGCAAGCTTTTGGGGGACACGACGCAGACGGTCAAGGGCAGCTTTAACGACGCAGTGGAGGCTTTGGGGCGCGGCGAAACGCATTTGCAAAAAATCATCGAACGCGCCGAAAGCAGGCTGGCCAGCACCATCAACGCCGAAGAAAATATGGCGGCTTTGGCAACGCGCACAGAAGCCAGCGCCCAGAAGATGGAAAAAGCCGTCATCGCCATCAGCGAACGTCATGAGGGGCTGAGCGAACAGGT
>DYNT01000198.1 GCA_020720905.1 Micavibrio aeruginosavorus | reverse complement strand
CTGTTGTGGCCAGAGGCTTGATCAAAAGAATCTTGAATCATCACACGCAATTTAACGCGAAAGGCCATGCGGTCTTGGACAGGTTTGGGCAAATCCGACATTTTTAAAACACTTTTTTTAAGGAGCGCCATCACAACGTCTTCGACGGCGCGGGACATCTCAGCGTCCGTTCTACGCAATTCAAAAAGAGCCTCTTCAATTTTCTTGGGGTCTTGGCCGTTTTCTTTGAGGAAGAGCGTCAAATCCGGATGATCATAGGGAACCATCTCTGCGCCATGGATGGACTGGACAGAGGCGCGAACAACTTTCCCTAAGGCATCGCGAAGGATAAAAGGCATAAGGGTTTTCTTTATAAGGCCGAGTCAAGATGGATCATTTTAACAAGAGTATCCTTTTCAACTTCTTAATAAGAAAAAAAGAAAAAGGTTTCTTTTTGAAGGCACAGGCATTAGAAAACGGCTCTTATTGATCACAATCATTCAGGAGTGTTCACCATGACCAAAGAATCTTCGGGCGAAGTTTCCAGCGAGCGTTTGCGTTCTTTCATCCTTCGCATTGAAAAGCTTGAGGAATCGAAGGCCGCTGTTCTTGAAGACATTAAGGATGTTTATGGCGAGGCCAAAAGCGTGGGTTTTGATGTTAAAATCATCCGCAAAATCGTTAGCCTTCGTAAGATGGAAGTTGAAAAGCGCCGCGAAGAAGAAGAATTGCTGGATCTTTATAAATCTGCTTTAGGCATGGAAGTCTAGAGCCTTTTCCGATTGGCTGGAATCAGAAAAGGCTTTAGCTTCTTTGTTTTGTCGAGCAGATTCACCCCCCAAGGTGGAACACCTTGGGGGGTGAATCTGCTCTAATCAACGCCAAGGAGCGCCAGAAACGTGCTGATCAAGATGCCAAAGCTTTCAAAAGCGCTCCCTTTTATTGTTGGCCTCACTTTCTTGATGACGCCCGTTTTCGCACAGGATGACGCGGCGGGCTTTCGCGCATGGCTCAGCCATCTTGCGCCAGAGATGGTTCAGCAGGGCGTCGCGCCTGCGACGATAGAAAAGGTCTGGCCGACGCTGATCTTTGATGAAAGTGTGATCGAGCTTGATCGCAAACAGCCGGAACACAAAATAACGCTGGCGCAGTACCTTAAAAACACATTGCCAGAGGCGCGTCTTCGCAAGGGGCGGGAGCTTTTGGCAGAACACCGCGCTTTGCTCAATGAAGTGGCATTGCGCTATGGCGTTCCTGCGCAGGCGCTTGTTGCGTTGTGGGGGATTGAAAGCAGCTTTGGTGACAATCGCGGCGATGATTCCGTCATCAATGCTTTGGCCATGCTGGCTTATGAAGGCCGCCGCGCCGCCTTCTTTAAAAAAGAAATGCTTGAAGCCTTGCATATCATGGACGAGGAGGGCGGCGAGCCTTCCTTTTTGCAGCAAGGCTCATGGGCGGGCGCGATGGGGCAGTGCCAGTTTATGCCTTCGACCTATCGGCGCTATGCCGTGGATTTTGATGGCGATGGGCGGCGCGATATTGGCGATCATCTTGGCGATGTTTTCGCCTCGATGGCGAATTATTTGGTGGCCGAGGGTTGGCAGCGCGGCATGGGTTGGGGCAAGGAAGTGATCGTCCTGCGCCCCGTTGCCTCTTCTCTCCTTGGTTTGAGTGCGCCCCAAGAAAGAGCCGTATGGGAAAAGGTTTAAGCAAGGGATTGACCAAGATACCGCGCGGCAAGCAGAGTTAGA
>DYNT01000039.1 GCA_020720905.1 Micavibrio aeruginosavorus | reverse complement strand
GCGCTGATCGATTTCGCCAATGAAGGGATGCCCGCCCAATCAAGACCCGCCATGTTTGCGCGAGGCAAAACGATGATGCACACAATGGAAATAGCGGAGGGCTCTCCAGACGGAGATTCCATGCCCTCTATGGAACGCTCAGAAAAACAGATGTTAACCGCAAGGGTTGTGTTATCGGCGCTTCCACCTGCCCCTTCTAAATAAACAAGGCTGGATAGATTTTATGCTTCAAGATATGACACTCCCCCCGCATCAGGGGCAAACCACCAAACGTGCCGTTATCATTCTGCATGGTTTGGGCGATAGTGCCGCAGGCATTATCAGTCTGGCCGAAGTTTTTCGCCCCGCCTTGCCGAAGACTGAGTTTCTGGCCCCCGATGCGCCCTTTCCTTGCGATTTTTCGCCCTTTGGCTTCCAGTGGTTCAGCGCGAACGACTGGACATCCTCTATCGTTTTGCAAGGCGCGATCAAGGCGGCAGAGCCTTTGAATGCCTATATCGATTATGTGATGGAAAGCCGTGGCCTGACCCCCGACAAAGTCGCCCTTCTCGGCTTTTCACAAGGCACGATGATGAGCCTTTACGTCGCGCCGCGCCGCGCTCCGGCTCTGGCTGGCGTTTTGGGCTATTCCGGCGCCTTGGTCGGCGGGGAAGAGCTTAAAAAAGAAAGAAAGGCCTCTCCGCCCATTCACCTGATCCATGGCAAAGAGGATGATGTCGTGCCTTTTGTTTCCATGGCCAAGGCTGTTGACGGCTTGCGCGCCGTTAACATCAATGTCTCAACAGAAGCCTGCGAAGACTTGGGACACAGCATCGATGACAGCGGCATTGCCAGCGGCTTACAGTTTCTTCGCAGAATCTTTCTTTTATCATAACCATTGAGATGACCATGGACAAAACAACACAAATTCTCTCGGCTCTTTTTGGGGTGGCCATTGTTCTTATGCTTGCGCCAAGCGTTTTTGCTCTCAACCGAGGCAAGATTTTAAGAAACATAGCGCTATGGGTCGCCATCTTTCTGGGGCTTGCTGTGGCCTATAAAACCGTGGGGCCAGGCAAAGAGGGACTTCCCTTAATGGATGGACAGACTTCGTCACAAGAAAGCAATGGGTCAGCCAATGATGCCGAGGATCCAGACAAATCCACCACCCCAACGTTAAGAGAAGAGGACGGTTTTTCCCCACCAAGGGAGTGAGGGCTTATTCAAATAAATCGGCGTGTGTGCCTGTTCGATACAAACGGATTCTTCGGATGTCACATCGTAGATCAAAAACTAGTCGGGTTCGATATGGCCCATAATCCTGCATAAACGCCAGAAAGCCGATGGGGGCGGCAACGTGCAGGCAAATCTCCATCACGAACGAGGCAGTCAAGAAGGGACAGCATCTTCTTGATGGATCGACCCCGCTTGGCGGCAAACTTCATGTCCCTTTTAAAGGCATTGCCAACAAAAAGCATTTTCATGACAGAATGTCATCCATCATATCTTGCGTCGTTTTATAGCGCTTTCCCTTCCCCGCCTTAACCTCCCCTATGGCTTTACGCGTTTCAGCATTCGGGATAAGCACATCAAAGGGCAAACCCTTTCGCAACACAACTTGGCTCAGAAAAATAGAGATCGCATCGGTTGTATTCATCCCAAGCGTGCGAAATATCTTCTCTGCTGAGGCCTTAAGGGCGGGCTCAACCCGCGCATTCACAACGTCCGTCTTCATGGCGCGCCTCCTTTATGTATGTCATTTGTCATACAATGTAACACGCGTGGAGGCCGTTGTCCAACAAAAACCCCCGCTGGAGTAATCCAGCGGAGGTTTTTTATTAAAAGCCAAAGGCGAAGCTTACCCAGCCATCCTTGCCAAGATAGCCAGCAGAAGGATCGCCACAATGTTGATGATCTTGATCATCGGGTTGATGGCGGGGCCAGCGGCATCCTTGTACGGATCGCCGACGGTATCGCCCGTGACGGCAGCCTTATGGGCTTCTGAACCCTTGCCGCCGTGATGGCCTTCCTCGATATACTTCTTGGCATTATCCCAAGCGCCGCCGCCAGAGGTCATAGAAATCGCAACGAAGAGCCCCGTCACGATCGTGCCCAAAAGCATCGCGCCCAGTGCCGTAAAGGCCTCGGTCTGACCCGCTACCGCGTTCACGATAACGTACAAAACGACAGGAGCAGCGATAGGCAGCAAGGACGGCACGATCATCTCGCGGATCGCGGCCTTGGTCAGCATATCAACGGCTGTACCATATTCTGGCTTTGCCTTGCCTTCCATAATGCCCTTGATCTCGCGGAACTGACGGCGCACTTCCTGCACCACCGCGCCAGCCGCACGGCCAACAGCCGTCATGGCCATCGCGCCGAACAGGTAAGGCAACATGCCGCCGATGAAGAGACCCACCACGACGTACGGGTTTTGAAGGTTGAACTCAACCTTCAAATCGGGGAAGTAGTGGTGCAAATCTTCGATATACGCAGCAAACAGAACCAGCGAGGCCAACCCTGCCGAAGCGATGGCATAGCCCTTGGTCACGGCTTTCGTCGTGTTGCCAACAGCATCCAAAGCATCCGTGGTGACACGGATTTCCTTGGGCATATCGGCCATTTCAGCAATGCCGCCCGCGTTATCCGTGACAGGGCCATAGGCATCAATCGCCACGATCATACCAGCCAAAGCCAGCATGGTTGTCGCCGCAATCGCGATGCCGAACAAGCCGCTCAACATATAAGACACAACGATACCAACCGAGATCACCAGAACGGGAAGCGCCGTGGACTCCATCGAAATGGCAAGACCTTGGATCACGTTGGTTCCGTGACCGTTGGCCGAAGCCACTGCGACCGAGCGAACAGGACGGTATTCCGTTGAGGTGTAATACTCGGTAATCCAGACCATCAAGGCCGTAACGCCAAGACCTGTCAAAGCGCAATAAAAGAGGTTTACGCCCGAAATCACCGCACCATCGACATTGGCAACGACTTCGTTAAAGCCAACCATTTTATTGACAGCCACAAAGATCAACCCAGCGGAAAGCACGCCCGTCGCAACAAGCCCTTTATACAAAGCGCCCATGATGTTTTGCTTGGCGTTCAAACGCACAAAGTACGTTCCGATCACCGAGGCCACAATGCACACGCCCGCAATCACAAGCGGTAGAATCATCATCGTCTCACGCACATCACCGACAAAGAACGTCGCGGCAAGAAGCATGGTCGCCACGATAGTCACGGCATAGGTTTCGAACAAATCTGCGGCCATACCAGCACAATCGCCAACATTGTCGCCAACGTTATCGGCAATCACGGCAGGGTTACGAGGATCATCTTCGGGGATGCCCGCTTCGACCTTGCCCACCAGATCAGCGCCAACGTCAGCGCCCTTGGTAAAGATACCGCCGCCAAGACGCGCAAAGATCGAAATCAGCGATGCGCCAAAGCTGAGCGCGACAAGCGCTTCGATAACCGCGCGGATGTTTTCTTCTTCAAGACCTTTCCACTGAACCAGCGCGTAATAATACCCGCCGACAGCCAAAAGGCCGAGGCCGACAACCAGCATGCCCGTGATCGCGCCAGACTTAAAGGCGATGCCCAAGGCTTCCTTCATGCCAACTTGCGCGGCAGCCGCCGTGCGCACATTAGCGCGAACCGACACGTTCATGCCGATATAACCGGCCACGCCCGATAGAACAGCGCCCGTGATAAAACCAATGCCCACATGCAGCCCCAAAAACCAGCTTAGAGCGACACAAATCACGATACCCACCACAGCAATCGTCATGTATTGACGGTTCAGGTAGGCCTTCGCGCCTTCCTGAACGGCGGCGGCGATTTCCTGCATCCGCGCATTACCAGCGGAGGACGACAACACGGTTCTGGCCGTAACCAATCCGTAAAGCAGCGCTAAAACGCCGCAAGCAAAAATTATCATGAACTCGGTACTCATGGACAGTTCCTCACATTTTTTTTGAAGATGATGGGGCAAGAAAGCCGAAGGCTATCCCCACAAAAGCGTTGGAAGAATGCCCAAAGACTCCTTTAAAGGCAAGGGGGAAATGAAAGAATCCCTATAAGCGCCGTTGCGCCATCGCCTGAATGAGAACATCAACGGCGTATTCTTTCTGGTACAGCCCATTAACCGTCTGAATAACAATGGCTTTCACACCGGCCAAGTCCACAGCGTTGTCATTACGAAGCGAGCCATCAGAAAACCCCGTATAAAGAACCTGAAACAAGACATCCCTCAATTTGGGCATATTAAGCTGCATTTCTTCGGCGGCATCCCTGTCGCTCACGCGGATGTTCATGATCATCGAGATGATCTGCTGCGCCCCATATTTATTAATGACGGGCATTGTAATAGCAGGAAGGTTTAAATAAACAGGCTCATTTTTCACCATGCCGCCTGTAATCGTCGCGGCATCCTCTTTCTTTTTAGGTTTTTTGCTATCGTCCCCCTTTTTAGCTTCTGCCCCACCGCCACCGTGGTCAGAGGCATGGACAGCGCATGGCGCAATAAGCAGCGCCAGTAAAAGACCTATAGTCAAAACAGTTGAAGAGTTGGTTTTTGACAGGTAAGAAAAAAAGGAAATGGGATGCCAGCCTACGCTGGCATGACGGTGTTTTTTGTGGCAAAGGGTGGAATAAAAATGAGCCAATTTGTCATTTTTTTCCGTACTTAACCACCACTCCCGTCTCGTCATGCCAGCGCCCTCGTCTCGCCGCTCTTGCGGCGGGCGAAGAGAGGGGGCTGGCATCCCATTTGGTTTCTTTACTGTTTGCCAACTCTTGAAGTGGAAGAGGGATATAATAGCGACTGTTTTTTTCATGAAGGGGGCCAGCAAGGAGTGAAAGCCCCGCCATTATCCGCCCAAACCCTTGACGAGGGGTTAACCCCTAAGCGTCTTGCCCAAACGATCCAAAACGGCGTTCACAAGGGCGGGTTCCTTGGCGTTAAAGAAGGCGTGGGCGACATCAACATAGTCGCTGATGATAATGCCCGTTGCAATTTTGGCATGATGGTGCAGCTCAAAAACGCCTGCCAATAAAATGGCCTTCAAAAGCGCCTCCATACGGCCAGAGGCGAGCTTTTCGCTCAACGCGCCTGCGACCATCTCATCCAAAATAACGCGATGATCCATCACGCCATGAACGATTTGCAAAAGAAGGGTCGCGTCGGGCTTTTCCACAATAACCTCGCCCTCGCCTTCCTCATCGTTCAACCCTGCCGAAACATCCTCAAGGCAGCGGTGCAGGATTACGCTAAGCTCCTCCTGCTCAAACGAGGCCTGATAGAGCGCCTGCACCGCGACAAGCCGCGCAAGGCGTTTGAGGGCAAAAGGATCGGCCTTGGCGGCCATTGTGTTATCGCTCATCCTCTATCGCCCAACCCAACGACGCTTAGGCATCAAGCGGAAGTGGTGTTTCAATTCGATCATCTTAAGGCAAGCCTCAGCTGCCGCGCCGCCACGATTAAGGCGGGTGGGATCGGCGCGTTCTTGCGCTTGTTCTAACGTTTCCACGGTCAAAATGCCATTGCCAATGGCCAACGTGTTTTGAAGCGCCAGCGTTTGAAGGCCTTGCGTACTGACATCGCCCACGACCTGATCATGGCGCGTGCTGCCCTTAATCACAGTTCCCAGCGCGACATAACCGTCAAAGCGCCTACGCACCGCATCAAAATCCAAAGACTTCACGGCATACAAAATGGCCGCCGGAATCTCTAGCGATCCGGGCACGGTGAAAACTTCATACGTTGCGCCAGCGCGATCCAACACGGCCTTAGCGCCTGCCAGCAATTGATCGGCCACGTCGTCGTAAAAACGCGCCTCAATCACCATCACATGGGGCTTGTCTTCAAACGTAAAGACCGCTGGTTCTTTTTTCTGTTCCATCATGACACCTTGCAACTTTGTTACGGTTATCTTTAGCCTTCTAGCATACTCTTCCGCCTAAAAGCCACCAAATCCGCCACGGAGCCAACCTTAAGCCCATGCCTTTCAGCAAAGGGAAATAAGTCAGGCAGACGCGCCATATGGCCGTCTTCCTTCAAAATCTCGCAGAGCACGCTCGCCGGATAAAGCCCCGCAAGGCGAGCCACGTCCACGGCGGCCTCGGTATGGCCTGCCCTCTCTAAAACGCCGCCTGCCTTGGCGACAAGCGGAAAGATATGCCCCGGCACAACCACAGCGTCTGCGCCCGAAGCAGAGTCAATCGCCACCGCAATGGTGCGGGCGCGATCGAACGCCGAGATGCCCGTCGTCACGCCCTCCCTCGCCTCAATAGACACGGTAAAGTTGGTGTGAAAGGCGCTTTCATTCGCCTTGCCGCCGCGCAGCATCATCGGCAAATCAAGCACTCGGGCGCGTTTTTCTTCAAGCGCCAAGCACACAAGGCCGCGCCCCTGCGTGATCATAAAGTTGATCGCCTCCGGCGACGCAAAAGACGCGGGGATAATCAAGTCGCCTTCGTTCTCGCGCCCCTCGTCGTCGGTCAGGATAAACATCCGCCCCGCACGCGCTTCCTCAATAATCTCAAGCGTTGAGGCCAGAGCCATCACAGGCAACCCTTGTAATCCAGCATCCGCCCGACATAACGGGCGATCACATCAATCTCGAAATTCAACATATCGCCAACGTTTCTGCCGCCTATCGTCGTTGCCGTTTGCGTATGGGGGATAATGTTCACGCCGAACACGTTCCCCTCCACCTCATTGACCGTCAGCGAAATGCCATCCAGTGTCACCGAGCCTTTCGGCGCAAGGAACGGCGCGAATTCCACCGAAACCTCAAAGCGAAACCGCACGCTTTCGCCCTCAGCCATGCGAGAGACAACCCGCGCCAGCCCATCCACATGACCCGATACAATATGCCCGCCCAGCTCATCGCCTATGCGCAAAGCACGCTCCAGATTGACAGGCGTGCCAACGTCCCACGCGCCAAGCGTCGTTTTCGATAATGTCTCCGCCGAGGCCTGCACCGTAAAAGCGCCAGCAGGAAGAGCGATCACAGTTAGGCACACGCCGCTGCACGCCACCGACGCGCCAAGGGAAAGCGAGTCCAAAAGCGCCGCGCTCCCCTTGATCGTCATCACCCAATCGCCGCGTTTTTCAATCGCCGTGATCGCACCAATTTCTGAGATAATGCCTGTGAACATAAAGAGTTTTCCTTGTCGGTTCTGTTTATTTTTCTATCGTTTTCGTCCGCTCTAATCAACCCACCCTCGTTATCCCCGCGCTTTCCCTCTTATCGTCATCCCGCACAGCGGATGGCGCGATAGCGCCAGACGCGTGATGCGGGACCCAGAGGGATAGAGACGATTTTGCATTCTTTAATGGCATGAAAAGAGCTTTCAACTGGGCCCCGCATCTGCGCCTTGCGCTTCGCACAAGGCTTCGTGCGGGATGACGAAAGGAGGACGTGGAAGGTGGGCGGGATGACGAAAGGAGGACGTGGAAGGTGGGCGGGATGACGGAATATCCCCCCCTCGTCATCCCGCACGAAGTCCCGCGTAAAGCGGGACGAAGATGCGGGCCCCAGCCTGCCTTGCCGAAGCTGCGAAGCAGCGTAGGCAGGTTGAAAACTTTTATTAAACCAGTTCATCATAAAAATCATTCCATAAAGGGTTGTTCTTTTCAATCAGATCGATTTTCCAGTCGCGTCGCCAGCGTTTCACGCGTTTTTCATAAGCGATGGCTTCCTCTATCGTTTCAAAGAAAGCATACCAAACAAGAAGGTGCACATGATATTGGCTTGTAAAGCCGACGATCACGTTGTTTTTGTGCTCATAAACACGTCGCGCAAGATCATTCGTCACGCCTGTATAGAGTGTGCCCATGCGTTGGCTTGCAAGAATATAAACGTAACCTGACATGCTGCCTCCTCACACAGCAGCTTTCAACTGGGTCCCGCATCTGCGCCTTGCGCTTCGCACAAGGCTTCGTGCGGGATGACGAAAGGAGGAAAGCACGTTTCTAACCCCTAACCTCTCCCTTACCCCTCCGTCGCTTCTTTTTTCAGCAAATCAACAAACTCGTTGAAGTCGGCAGGTGTGCGGAAATCGCGGTAGACCGAGGCATAACGGACATAGGCCACATGATCAAGGCGGCGCAGTGTCTCCATCACCAGCGCGCCGATTTGCTTGGTTGTAATCTCACCATCGCCCATCGTTTCCATCTGACGCACAAGGCCGTTGATCACCTGTTCCAGCTTTTCCTCATCCACGGGGCGCTTGCGTAAAGCGATCCGCATCGAACGCGATAGCTTATCGCGATCAAAAGGCTTCTTCGTGCCGTCGTTCTTGATGACGAACAGCTCGCGAAGCTGTACACGCTCAAACGTCGTAAACCGCGCATCGCAATTGGGGCACGAGCGGCGGCGACGAATGGCGACGTTATCATCGCTGGGACGGCTATCCTTGACTTGCGTATCGTCAAAACCGCAAAACGGGCAGCGCATAGGTTACCTCATGAGTAAATGGGAAAACGCTGACACAACGCGATCACACGCTTTTGGACACTCTGTTCAATGTCCGTATTCTCACCATCAATGCCGCAGCGCATCAGGCCGTCCAGCACCTCGGCGATCAGTTCGCCAACCTGCACAAACTCGGCGCTGCCAAAGCCCCGCGTCGTCGCGGCGGGGGAGCCAAGGCGAATGCCCGATGTCACAGCAGGGGGCAGCGGATCAAACGGGATGCCGTTTTTGTTGCAAGTGATGCCCGCACGCTCAAGGCTCTTATCGCTCACCTTGCCCGTCAGATTCTTGGGGCGCAAATCAACCAGCAGCAAGTGGCTGTCCGTTCCGCCCGACACAATATCAAGACCGTGTTTGATCAGCGTCTCGCCCAGCACCTTGGCATTGTCCACCACGTCTTGCGCGTATTGCTTGAAGGATGGCTGCAACGCCTCGCCCAACATCACAGCTTTGGCAGCGATAACATGCATCAAGGGGCCACCCTGAAGACCCGGAAAAACGGCAGAATTGATCTTTTTCGCCAAGTCAGGATCGTTCGTCAAAATCATGCCGCCGCGAGGCCCACGCAAGGTCTTGTGCGTCGTCGTCGTGACAATATGCGCATGAGAGATGGGCGAGGGAAACACGCCGCCCGCAACCAATCCCGCGAAGTGCGCCATATCAACCATCAACATCGCGCCGACCTCGTCCGCGATTTTGCGGAAAGCGGCAAAATCAATGATGCGTGGATAGGCCGAGCCGCCCGTGATGATCAGCTTGGGCTTATTCTCCCGCGCCAAACGCGCAACTTCACCCATATCGATGCGGCCATCTTCAGCGCGCACACCATAAGGAACGGCCTTAAACCATTTGCCCGATAGGCTGACCGATGCGCCATGCGTCAAATGTCCACCTGATGCCATCGACAAGCCCATAAACGTATCACCAGGTTGCAACAGCGCGAGGAACACGGCCTCATTCGCTTGAGCGCCCGAATGCGGCTGCACATTCGCAAACGCGCAACCAAACAATTTGCAGGCGCGTTCGATAGCAAGGCTCTCGGCTATATCCACCTTTTCACAGCCACCATAATAACGCTTGCCGGGATAGCCTTCGGCATACTTATTGGTGAGGATGGAGCCTTGCGCTTCCAGCACGGCGCGAGAGACGATATTTTCTGAGGCAATCAGCTCAATATTATTTT
>DYNT01000197.1 GCA_020720905.1 Micavibrio aeruginosavorus | reverse complement strand
GACGTTAACCGCCTTAAGCCTTCTCTAAACCTTGATTATAGGATTTTATGGATGTTGCCCTGAAATTTTTCGTGCGATTAGCCTTGATTTTTACAATCAAGGAGCTATAATGCCTCGCAAATCCGATGGTTAGTATGAGCGGTGGGCCAAAAAGCCCGCCTTTTTTATTGCCTGATGCGGATGGCTTGAAAAACAAAAAGGTTTAAGGCGAGGGTTCAAAATGGAATTGTTGCATGTTGCCGATGCGGTTGCGCGTGAAAAGAACATTGAGCGCGACGAGGTTTTAGAAGCGATGGAGCAGGCTATTCAAAAAGCTGGCCGCGCTAAATATGGTTATGAACATGACATCCGCGCGACAATCGATCGCAAGACGGGCGAGGTTCATTTGCAGCGCTATTTGCTGGTTGTTGAAACGGTTGAAGACGAACACACGCAACTGACCCTTAAGGCCGCGCATAAGACCAAAGCTGATGCTGTCTTGGGCGACTATATTATTGACGATCTTCCCCCCATCGATTTGGGGCGCATCGCGGCGCAGACGGCCAAGCAAGTCATCGTGCAAAAAGTGCGCGAAGCTGAACGTCGCCGCCAGTTCATCGAATACAAGGATCGCGTGGGCGAGATTATCAGCGGCGCGGTCAAGCGCGTCGAGTATGGTAATATCACCATTGATCTGGGCCGTGCTGAGGCTCTTTTGTCGCGCGATGAAAGCTTGCCGCGTGAGCATTTCAAGAATGGCGACCGCGTTCGCGCCTATATTTTCGATGTGCGTGAAGAGCAGCGCGGCGCGCAGATTTTTGTCTCGCGCACGCATCCCGTCTTTATGGCCAAGCTGTTTTCGCAGGAAGTGCCAGAGATTTATGACGGCGTGATTGAGATTAAATCAGTCGCCCGTGATCCTGGCAGCCGCGCCAAGATTGCCGTGATCTCGAATGATAGCTCAATCGATCCTGTCGGCGCGTGCGTCGGTATGCGCGGCAGCCGCGTTCAAGCCGTTGTAGGCGAACTACAAGGCGAGAAGATTGACATTATTCCTTGGTCGCATGATCCCGCCACGTTCGTTGTGAACGCGCTGGCTCCCGCTGAGGTTGCCAAGGTCGTGTTGGATGAAGATAACCATCGCATGGATGTCGTCGTGCCGGATGAGCAGCTTTCGCTGGCCATTGGCCGCCGTGGGCAGAATGTGCGCCTTGCCTCGATGCTGACGGGCTGGGATATCGATATTTTGACCGAGAAGGAAGAGTCCGAACGTCGTCAAGAAGAATTACGCAGCCGCACCGAGCTGTTTATTGAGGCTCTGTCGGTTGATGATGTGATCGCGCATTTGCTGTGCAGCGAAGGGTTTACCCGCGTTGAGCAAATTGCGGGCACGCCAGCCGATGAGCTGGCCGAGATTGAAGGCTTTGACCTTGAAGTTGGCAGCGAGCTGCAACAACGTGCGCGTTCTTGGCTGGCCGAAAAGGCGGCGAAGCTTGAGACCAAACGCCTTGATTTGGGCGTGACCGACGATGTGATGGCGCTTGCCCATATGACGATCGAAATGGCCGTGAAGCTTGGCGAGAAGGACATCAAGACCCTTGATGACGTTGCCGATTTAGCGGGTGATGAGCTGCGCGAAATCGTTGGCGAAGAAGACATCACGCTGGCTCGCGCCAACGACATGATTATGGCGGCTCGTGTGCATTGGTTTGCGGACGATGCTTCTGCTCCTACCGAATAACATGAGGACCAACGGACACAATGAT
>DYNT01000196.1 GCA_020720905.1 Micavibrio aeruginosavorus | reverse complement strand
AAGAACGCCTGCTTGAGCTAAACGCCTGCGACTTTGGCGATTTGCTTTTGCATCACCTGACGCTAATGCGCCAGAATCCCGATATCTTAGAGCAGGTTCAAAAACGCTTTCAGTATCTTTTGGTCGATGAATATCAAGACACCAACGTCGCGCAGTATTTGTGGCTGCGCCTGATCGCGCAAAAAAGCAAAAACATCTGCGTTGTGGGCGATGAGGATCAATCCATCTATGGCTGGCGCGGGGCAGAGATCGGCAACATCCTGCGCTTTGAAGAAGATTTTCCAGGCGCAACCGTCGTGCGGCTGGAGGAAAATTATCGCTCCACAGGGCATATTCTTGCCGCCGCCTCGGCACTGATCGAAAACAATGAAATGCGCCTTGGCAAAAGGCTGTGGACGATGGCCGACATAGGCGATGCAATCCAAATACGCACGCTGTGGGATGGCGAGGAAGAGGCGCGCTGGGTTGCCGATGAAATCGAAGCGCTAGGGCGGCGCAAGATTCCCCTTTCTCATATCGCGATCATGGTCCGTGCCGGTTTTCAAACGCGCCAGTTTGAAGAACGCTTTATCGCGCTGGGGATACCCTATCGCGTGCTGGTGGGGGCGCGTTTTTATGAACGCGCCGAAATCCGCGATGCCATGGCATACTTGCGCCTTGTCGCCTCGTCCGATGATGATCTGGCGTTTGAGCGCATCGTCAACCTGCCCAAGCGCGGAGTCGGCCCCGCCGCGATCCAGCAATGCCATACGTTCGCCCGTGCTCATGGTTTTTCACTGGCCGAGGCGGCGCTGCGCCTATCCGAAACGGATGAGCTAAAACCCAAACTTCGCGCAACGCTGCAAAACCTTATGCAAAGCTTTGCCCGCTGGCGCGATTTGTTAGAACAATTGCCGCATGCGGAAGTCGCGCAAATCGTCTTGGATGAGTCCGGCTATACAGGCATGTGGCAAGCGGATAAATCGCCCGATGCGCCTGCGCGTCTTGATAACTTGAAAGAGCTGATTAGCGCGATGGCGACGTTAGACACGCTGCCTGCGTTTTTGGAACACGTCAGCCTTGTTCTGGAAGTCACCGATAACAAAGAGCTTGATCAAGTTAGCCTCATGACGCTGCACAGCGCAAAGGGGCTGGAGTTCAACTTTGTCTTTTTGCCAGGGTGGGAGGAAGATATTTTCCCCTCGCGCCTCTCGCTGGCCGAAAACGGCAACAAGGGGCTGGAGGAAGAGCGCCGCCTTGCCTATGTCGGCCTGACGCGCGCGCGGCAAAAAGCGTGGATCAGCCACGTTGCCAACCGCCTTGTTTACGGCAGTTGGGTAAACGCCCTGCCCTCACGCTTTTTGGCCGAATTACCAAGCGAGCATGTTGAGCGAACCTCCACCATCGGGCACGCCGCCACGCATCGCTCCTCGTCTTTGGGCGGCTGGGATGAAGAACGACGCGAGAAAACGCCGCCGCTTTGGCAGCAAATGAAGGCGGGACAACCACGCCCTCTGCCACGGCAAGCGCAACAAATCAAAGGCAAAGCGCGTGAGATCGCGACGCCGCGCCGTCAAGGCAAGTTTGCCATGGGGGATCGCATTACACACGGCACGTTCGGCCTTGGCACGGTGCGCCGCATCGATGGCGACAAACTGGAAATCGCCTTTGATAAAGCAGGCCTTAAAAAGGTGATGGAAAGTTTTGTGAAGGCAGCGGGGTAAAAACGCCTATTTCGCTCTCACGCCCTCAATCCAATCCAGCCAAG
>DYNT01000195.1 GCA_020720905.1 Micavibrio aeruginosavorus | reverse complement strand
GAAGCTTTATGCGCTCTACAGTTTCACCGTTTTGCCGTGGCTGGGAGAAAAGGTTGCGGATGACCGCGAATCCTATCAGTATTTGGCGGAAAGCATTCGCCAGTTTCCTGCGCCAGAGGCTTTGGCGGCGCGGATGAAGAAGGCTGGTTTTGAGCATGTGCGCTGGCACGCTCTGTTGGGCGGCATCGCCGTGATCCATTCAGGCTGGAAGCTTTAGCGCTTTTGCCGATAGGTCACGATTTTTAGTTTTAAAAGGCCAGCGCTTTGCGTTTTGATAGGCTCCCAGTTAGGCAAATGCGTTTCGTTTGAGATA
This sequence comes from Micavibrio aeruginosavorus, assembly GCA_020720905.1. Taxonomy (GTDB): domain Bacteria; phylum Pseudomonadota; class Alphaproteobacteria; order UBA9219; family UBA9219; genus UBA8914. The sequence goes on along the minus strand of DYNT01000195.1, from coordinate 1,453 downwards.
ATGAGCGCGCCAGAGGGAAGCTCTTTCTTCAATTTTTCGGCCATACGGTCACGAATGGCGCCGTTGATATAAAGGACGACGACATCAACGCTCGATAAATCATAGAGCCAAAAATCCTCGCGCTTATAGTCAACATTGGTCACGCGCCAAAGGATGCGCCAAAGCCAACGCCTGATTTTAGAGATAAGAAACGGCGTTATAGAGATTTCCAAACCAGTCACGTGGGCGGCAGGCAAAGCGCGACCTATTTCTAAGGTCAGCTTGCCCGTGCCTGATCCCAGATCAAGAATGGTGAGGGGGCGTTGTGCGCCGCGTCGCGCTTCTTCTTTTTTAAGAATCGCGACCATCTTCTTGCGGATGGACGGCAGCGATGTCACGGTGGGGACGCCTGTTTTCAGCGTGTAAAGCTCACACGTTGCGATAAGAAACAAAACAACGCCGATAAGGAACCAAAGAATCAAGAAAGCCTCCATGTGTGGAAGGTCTGCGGTTCTTCCACCTTATACGAGATCGCGTCCACTTCAAGCGGACGGATTATATCTTGTTGCCATAAAAACTCTCTTTGCGCTATTCTCCGCGCTCAACGAGACAGATAGCCGTGGTATTTTATGGATCCAATAAAGAAAAAAGAACAACAGGCCAATCACAGCGCATGGTTAAAGAAAGCGTTGACCTTTAGTCACGGCGATCCGGTGCGGGGGGGAAGCCCCCATCCGATGGTGAAGGTCGGTGCCATTCTTGTTGGCGCTGATGGCCAAGAAATCTCTCGTGCTTCCAATCGTTTTGCGCATGGCGTTGATCAAAACGTGGCCGAGCGTTATGCGGATGGTTCGCGCTCGCTTTGGATCAATTGCGCTGAACAACTGGCGATTATTGGCGCTGTGCGAAAGCAAGCCTGCCTGAAAGGGGCGAGGCTTTATGTGACGCTTGCGCCGTGCGCCGTTTGTGCAGGGCTTATTGCCGAATGCGGCATTTGCGAGGTTATAGTGCCCAAGGATTCCGATCGCGCCCATGGCAGGCTTAAAGCTAAATGGAAGAAGAGCATCGCTATTGGCCAAACCAAGCTGCAAGAAGCGGGCGTGGCGGTGACGCTGATGGCTGAAGCACAGGCGTAGTCTTTAATGCAAAAGGCGCGGGATGGACGAGGGATTGATATCGCGCTCGGTCATCTCTAACCGGCCATCCAGATGATTGATGTCTTGCCTCATGCGAAGGGTGGCTTGCGTCAGCGTTTCTAGCCTTTGTTCATAATGCTGCTGTTGACGTTCCAAGGAGGCGAGCGTATCGCTGAGCCTTTGGGCTGTTTTGATGTGCTGGGCGGCGGTTTCGCCAAGGGCGACGGCCAGCGTTTCGCGAAGTTTCTTGAGCCATAAAACGGCCACAACGACAAAGGCGCCTGCGGCCGCGCCCGTCGAGATCACAAAAACAAGTCCCCAAAGCGACATGATTGGCC
>DYNT01000038.1 GCA_020720905.1 Micavibrio aeruginosavorus | reverse complement strand
AAAAACCACGGCCTTCCATGTTAACCTGAGATATCCTACTTTTAGAATTGCTGCCGATGAATAAGGCTATTTGATTTCAGAAGGCCTTTCGTCTAGGTTCGCCGGAATGCCTTCTGAAAATGTTAGAAGTTTCATGTCCCCTGTTCGCTCCCTTTATGATTGGACGCTACGGCAAGCCAATGGCCCCTATGCCTCCTATGTCCTCTTCGCCATCGCGTTTGCGGAAAGCTCGTTCTTTCCTATTCCGCCTGATGTTCTCTTGCTACCCATGGCGTTGGCGGCGCGGGAAAAAGCATGGCGTTACGCGCTGATCTGCACCGTGGGATCGGTACTCGGCGGCCTTTTGGGCTATGCCATCGGCGCGTGGTTTTATGCCACGCTGGGTGCATGGATCATCGAGACCTATCACTTGCAAGAAGCCTTCGCCCGCTTTCATGACGAGTTCAACAAGTGGGGCATTTACGTTATTTTGGCCAAAGGCCTTACGCCCATCCCCTTCAAGCTGGTGACCATCGCCAGCGGCGTGGCGGCGTTGCCGCTGGTGTCGTTTGTCGGAGCCTGCATCCTAACGCGCGCGGCGCGGTTCTTTTTGGTGGCGGGCTTGGTGCGCAAGTTTGGCGAGCCCATCCGCACCTTTGTTGAAAAATACCTCAACTGGGTCGCGTTAGGCGTCCTTGCCGCCATCATCTTCGGCTTCTGGCTGGTTCTGAGCTAAAACCTTCTGCACAAATGGGATCGAGATTTTCCGCCCCTCTCCCAAAGCCGCTTCATCCAAGAGAAGGACGGTACGGCGCACCGCCGCCGTTGTGCGCTCTAGCCGCGCAGCCAGATAGTCCACAACGCCCGCATCGACCAACAGTTGCCTATCGTTAAAAAGCTTCATCAAAAGCCCGCGCATCAACGCATCGTCAGGCTCATGCAGCGCGGCGCACGCGCAGCTTTTCAGCCGCGTTTCAATGTCGCGCAAGCTCAAGCCCCATTGGGCAGGGGGTTGCAGCGCCGTGAGCAAGACAGGAAGTCCGGCCTCTTTCGTCGCATTATAAAAATGCTGCAACCATTCTTCTTGCTCGCTGTTCCCCACGCACCCATCGGCATCGTCCAAAGCAAAAGCGGGGGCGGGCGACGTGCCGCGCACAATGGCGGCCAAAACAGGATCGCCCACCCTTACGCGCTTGGCTTTTTGACGCTCGCACCAAATGGACAGCAAATGCGTCTTGCCCGCGCCGCAAGGCCCCCACAGGACAAGCGCGTGCGAAGGCCATGAGGAAGGCTCGCGCCGCAACAGCCACGCTACCCCCTCTTCATTAGAAGGCGAGGGCAAGAAATCTTCAAGCCCCATGGCTTCTTGCACCGGCAAAGAAAAATGGTATTGCTGAATCATGGCTTGCGTGAATTGGGCGGCGGCGGAGCTGAATTCTTTTTATGATAAAGCGCGCTGGCCTTATAGCGGGAAAGGGCAAGGCGTATAAGAACGCCAAGCACCGCCGCAACGGGAACGGCAATCAGCACACCGGTAAAGCCAAGCAGACTCCCCCCCGCAAAAAGGGCAAAGAGAATCCAGACGGGATGGAGCCCCACGCGATCGCCCACCAACTTTGGCGTCAAGACATAACCCTCCAGCGTTTGTCCCACCAAAAACACGGCCAGCACAAGGCCAATGGAGAGGCCGTCATCAAACTGGACAAAGGCCAAGATCATGCTAACGATCAAGCCAAAGCCAGAGCCGACATAGGGAATAAACGACAAAACCCCCGCGATAATCCCGATGGTCGCGCCATAGTCCAAGCCCACCAGAGTCAGCCCCACGCCATAAATCAAGCCAAGAGACAAACACACCAGCGCTTGCCCGCGCATAAAGCCAGAGAGCGTTTTGTTAATCTCCCCCATGGCTTGCCGGACAAGGCCGTGCTGGGCGCGGGGGACAAGTTCATCCACATGGTGCGTCACCTTGGGCCAATCACGCAAAAGGTAAAAGGCGACGACTGGCGTAATCACAAAAAGGGTTAGCACATCAAACAGCGCAAACCCCTTGGTCACAAGGCCTTTTAAAAAGCCGCCGATCAGCCCCATCATATTGCCCGCATACTCGCCTGCCGCCTCCCTCAACTTTTCAACATCGGCAGGCGAAAGGCGATGCACCCACTCATACACACGCGGCATAAAGCGCGTGCGCAGCATCTCCACATAGGTCGGCAGCGCATCAATCAGCGCCATCATCTGCGTTTGAATCAACGGCACGATCAACAGCAAAAGGAGGCTGACAAACAAAATAAAGCCCAACAAGACAAGCGTTGTGCCTAGCCAGCGCGGCACGCGCCATGAAGAAAGACGATCCACAAGAGGATCCAGAAAATAGGCCAGCGCCGCGCCCGCGATAAAGGGCAGCAACATGGGGCGCAAAAGCCAAAGCGCCGCCACAAAAGCAACCGCCACCATCACCCAAAACCGCGTCTGCGGTACTTTCCTGCGATCAATTAAGGTTGTCATGGTCTGTGATCCAATCGTTGTCAACGGAGATTATTATAGGTTATGCCGCGTCCTGAACCTCGATCAATGTTTCTGATCCCTGTTTGGCATAGTAGGCATTAAGTGTTCGAACAATCTCCTGACCGATAGCATAGGCCATATTGACAGGAACCGCATTGCCAATTTGTTTATATTGAGCTGTCTGCGATCCAACAAACTGCCATGTATCTGGAAAAGTTTGTATCCGCGCATATTCGCGCACCGTGAAGGGGCGCGTTTCATCCGGATGACAGCGTTCTGTTTGTTTTTGCGCAGGAGCACAGGTGAGCGTCAGGCACGGCTCTTTCCAACTCATCCGCCGCGCCATGCCAGTTTTTCCGCCCCCAAGATAAAAAGAGCGCAGCATATATTCTTTTTGGATTTTTAGTGGCAAATCTCGCCAATAGCCACCGGGTGGAACCAAATCCATGACGGCTACTTTTTTAGGCGGATACTTTTGTCCTTCGGAGTCCGGAACGTCAGTTTTGAATAACCGCCCAGCCTTAAGGGCATCTTCCAAATTATAGATTTCACGCTGCGGCACGGGATAATGGAATGTCAGATTGGCGTCGCGACGCAAGGCAACAATCAACAGGCGCTCCCTTTTCTGCGGAACTTTGTAAAAAATGGCTTTAAGAAGTTGGGGGGGGATTACATCATACCCCAATTCATTAAGGACAGAAATCATACCAGCAAGGGTGCGCCCATTATCATGGGTTAAAAGTCCGCGAACATTTTCCCCAATCGCCATAAGAGGTTTCGTTTCTTTAATTGCGCGCGCAAACTCATAAAATAATGTTCCCCGCGCATCTTCAAACCCTAATTTTTTCCCTGCGTAGCTGAAGGCTTGACACGGGAAGCCCCCAACGACCAAATCAATCTCATTTTTATAGGGTTTGAAATCAACTTTGGCGACATCGCCTTCGACAACATTCCATTTTGCACGATTGCAGCGAAGGGTCGCGCAGGCATCTCGATCAATTTCGTTGAGCATCAAACATTCAAGACCAGCCTCTTCAAGGCCAAGAGCCAAGCCACCGGCTCCGGCAAACAGTTCGATACTTTTATAGGCATGAAGTGGTTTGGTTGGCCTGAGTGCTGCTGCTTTATCAAACAAAAACCCGAGAGCCTCAAATTGTTTGAGCGCTGCCGCTGGGTACACCCTGTAGCCATTGATGGGATGCCGTATGGGAATGAGCTTTCTCGATCGATCCCAGCGCCGCAGAGTTTCTTTGGAAACAGAGAGCATGTCGGCAACGTCTGATAAAGAATAAAAATCTTTCATTGGCATCCTTCTATGGAAAAGACAAAGCTTACACAACGTTACTCATGGTTACTTTATAAGAAGCTGCCTGATGGGTGTCAATCCCCCCATCAATTTGATATGTTTTTATCAATCACAAACAGTGGCAAAAAGGACGGGAATCAACATGCCAAGACTTTCCTTCATAAGCGATGAACAATTGCAGAGCGTCGTTGAAGACCTCCTGCTTATCGCAAAGACAGGATTGCAGAAGGCGCAAACAAATTTTGATCGCAATGTTATCGATCCCTTTGCCGCTGTTTTTGAAATGTCCGGATTTGAAATCAAAGACATTGAATCGTGGCAAACAATCGAGCGAACGCGTCAAGCACAAAAAACGCTTTCAAATGGCGTGGGCATGTTTCATCAAAAGATTTTGGGATCGGTGACGGGTTGGGAGGATTTAGGCGTTGGAAAAATTGTGGACAATCGTTCAACCTCGCAAAAGATTATTGCGGATATTAAAAATAAGCACAACACGGTCAAAGGGTCTGATTTAGCCAAGCTGTATGATGGCTTGGCAGAGCTCGTGATGCCAAAAACATCAACCTATTTTGGCTATACAGCTTATTACGTCACGATCATTCCCAAACAGCAAAAGGTTTTTGATGTTCCGTTTGCGCCGTCAGATAATAAAACCGGAAAGAAGCGTCAGGAAAACCCAGCGATAAGAGCCATAGATGGGCGCAGCTTCTACGCCTTGGTGACAGGCGTTGACAATGCCCTTGAACAGCTTTTTGACGCGCTTCCTTTTGTCATTAAGAGCGTTTCTTCAGATCACTATGCCTTTACCGACAAAACCGCGTTGAAAGAACTGTTTCGCAAAGTTTTTGAAAAATAAAAGAAGGCCTCTTTTTCTATCCCTATCGCAACAGCCAGCCGCCGCCTGCGCCTTGCTCCAACGTCAAGCCTTGCTCGGCCACGGCGCTGGACAGGGAGGCAAGCTCGCCGCGAAAGCCAAGTTCGATATGCACAAGGCCGCGAGTCATGGAGACAATCTGGGCGCTGGCCACCACTGGGACTTGGGTCAATTTTTGTTTGATCTGCGCCCATGCCGCAAGCGTAGGAACATTAACATCAACAGGAAGCGTCGCCACCGCGCCAGAGGGAACCTTATTCGTCGCCCGCCAAGCGGCCTCAAGCTGCTGGGAAAGGGGGCGAAGCGTGCCCGCCAGAACATCCCCGCGCCCCGCCAGCGTTCCCCATGCGATGGGCAAGCGGTCAAGGTCTTTGGCTTCGCCCGTTTCATCATAGCGCCGCGCCATGATGACGCCCTCTCCCTTTTCGCCCAAAGCATCGTCCTCTGGCACAGAAGAGGTCACGTCCAGAACGGCCACCAAAACGCCACCCGCTTCATACTTTTGCCGGAGAGCTTCAAGAGCCTCAACCTTGCCCGACAACGCCTCAGCCGTGCTGATGATGGCAATGTCTTCTAAATCACCGGCAGGCACAATAAAGGGAACCAGCCCCGTATTTTTCTCGCTGTTCATCCATGCGCTACGCCACGGGGTCAGATCCTCCCACAGCGTCGCTTTTTCCTTGCTTTTAACAATGGGCAGCACCACCAAAGGCCGCGCACGGTTTTCCGTGTATTTAACCCCCAGCGTCCCTAGCCACTGCCGGACAGCGGGGGGCTTAAACTGGATAGAAAAAAGGCCTGTATAGCGCAAGCCCGCCGTGTGCTCGTTCTGGATTTCAAAAGCCTGCACCAAAGCCGCCAGAGCCTCGTCCGAGGCCTTGGCTTGCTGCCCGCCCGCGCCAAGACGCTCTAAAAGAAGGGTAAACGCACTGCGCTGCGCTTGCATCAGGGCGTGATCCCGCGCCACTGTCGCGCTGGCCGCCGTCACGTCAACCGTCACGCCTGCGATGCGATAGACGCCCATGTCCTCTTGCGCCCACGATGGGGGCACAAGCCAGAAAAGACCAAGAATCAGAAAAAAGATAACGCGCATTGCAAACCTGTCGCTTTTTGTTATTGTGCCTGTTCTTACTATACTCAAAGCAGTTCAAGAGTTGGCACTAAAATCGCCCTCCCCTTGCGGGAGGGTGATTTTAGTGGGTCTTCTTCCCAGCTCTTGAAACAAGGGAGATATAGCCTGTTTTACACTAACCATCAATCATGACGGTATGATGACCAACACAAATGATCCCCATAAAGACGCTTATGCCAAGGCGGGCGTCGATATCGATGCCGGAAACGCCCTTGTCGAGGCCATTAAGCCCCTTGCCAAAGCCACGGCACGCAGCGGCGTTATGGCCGGTTTGGGCGGCTTTGGCGCTCTTTTTGACCTGAAAGCGACAGGCTATCAAGACCCCATTTTGGTCAGCGCCACGGACGGCGTCGGAACCAAGCTGCGCGTCGCCCTTGAAGCGGGAAAGCACGATACCGTCGGGATTGACCTTGTCGCCATGTGCGTCAACGATCTAATCGTTGCGGGGGCTGAGCCTTTGTTTTTCCTTGACTATTTCGCCTCTGGCCACCTTGAGGTTGAAACGGCGCGCGCGGTGATCGCCGGTATTGCCGAAGGCTGTAAGCAATCGGGCTGCGCCCTTGTCGGCGGAGAAACCGCCGAAATGCCCGGCATGTACGAAGGCGAAGATTACGATCTGGCCGGTTTTGCCGTTGGCGCGGTCGAGCGCGGCCAAAGCCTACCCCGCGAAGATATTGCCGAGGGCGATATTGTTCTGGGGCTGGCCTCCAGCGGCGTTCACAGTAACGGCTTTTCGCTGGTGCGTAAAATCGTGGCGCAGGAAGGCATCGCCTATAACGCGCCTGCGCCGTTCGATCCCTCGCGCAGTTTGGGGGAAGCGTTGTTGGAGCCAACCCGCCTTTACGTCAAACCTATGCTCGCCGCCATCAAAACGGGGCACGTCAAGGCCATGGCGCATATCACGGGCGGCGGTCTTTTGGAAAACATCCCCCGCGTCTTGCCGGACGGGCTTGGCGTATGGCTGGCCGCCGATAGCTGGAGCGTGCCGCCCGTTATGAAATGGCTGGCGCAAAAAAGCGCCATCAGCGGCCAAGAAATGGCGCGGACATTCAACTGCGGCATTGGCCTAGTCGTCATCGTCGCCAAAGAAAACGCCGAAGCCATAACCACTTTGCTGACCGATGCGGGCGAAAAAGTTTTCCGCATTGGCGAGGTTGAAAAAAATCTGTCGGCCACACGCGTTTCTATTCAAGGCATGGGGGCGACATGGCCATGCTGAACGTCGCCGTCCTTATTTCAGGGCGCGGCAGCAACATGCAAGCGCTGGTGCGCGCCTCGCATGAGCCTGATTATCCCGCCAAAATCGCCTGCGTTATCTCTAACGATCCCACCGCAGGGGGTCTTGTGTGGGCGCAAAAAGAAGGCATTCCCACCGCCGTCGTCAATCATAAGGATTACGGGTCTGACCGCGAAGGCTTTGAAGCCGCGCTGGACGCCGTTATCAAAAAACATGATGCGCAGCTGGTCTGCCTTGCGGGCTTTATGCGGATTTTAACGCCGTGGTTTGTCGATGCATGGCGCGATAGGCTGATCAACATTCACCCTTCGCTGCTACCCGCCTTTACGGGCCTTCATGTGCAGCAAAAAGCCATCGATTACGGCGCGAAAGTTTCGGGTTGCACCGTTCACTTTGTGCGCGCTGAAATGGATCACGGCCCCATCATCGTGCAGGCCGCCGTCCCCGTCATGGCGGATGACACAGAGCTTTCTTTGTCAGAGCGCATCTTAGAGCAAGAGCATAACGTCTATCCCATCGCCGTGCGGTGGATCGCCGAAGGCCGCGTGAACATCCACAGCGAAAAATGCTTTATCCTTGGCGAGGGCGAACCGCCCTCGCTCATCTGCCCTATGATAAGATAGACAACGTCCTTCTACTTCGCGGCCATCATCGCAATCGCGGTGTCGGACATACGGTTAGAGAATCCCCATTCGTTGTCGTACCAGCTGAGCACGCGCACAAAGGTTCCCTCCATCACGCGCACTTCATTCAGCGCAAAAATGGATGACCGCGCATCATGGTTGAAGTCGGTGGACACCAGCGGCTCATCATACACGCCCAAAATGCCTTTTAGCTCTCCGGCAGCGGCGGCCTTCATCGCTTCTTGGATTTCTTCGGCGGTCGTTGCGCGTTTGGCGACAAACTTAAAGTCGATGACCGACACATTGGGGGTCGGCACGCGAATGGCCGTGCCGTCCAGCTTGCCTTTCAGCGCAGGCAGAACCTTGCCCACCGCCTTGGCTGCGCCCGTCGAAGTCGGGATCATGTTCATCGCCGCCGCGCGGGCGCGATGCAGGTCGCTGTGCGCCGTGTCCACCACGCGCTGATCGCCCGTATAGGAATGAATCGTCGTCATAAAGCCATGCGCAATGCCAACGGTTTTATCGAGAACAGAAGCGACAGGCGCAAGGCAGTTCGTCGTGCAGGACGCGTTCGAGACGATGGTGTGCGCGGCCTTCAACTCACTATGGTTCACGCCATAAACGACGGTCAAATCCTCATCCGTCGCGGGGGCGGAGATCAAAACCTTTTTCGCGCCCGCTTCCAGATGCTTGGCGGCATCGGCGCGTTTGGTGAAACGGCCAGAGCATTCCAGCACAACGTCAACGCCCATTTCGCCCCAGCCAAGCTTGGTGGGATCCGCGCCCTGCAGCCCTTTCACGCGTAGGCCGTTGATGATCAGATCGTTGCCATCCACCGCAACCTCGCCGTTAAAGCGACCATGCACGCTGTCATACTTTAACAAGTGCGCATTCGTCTGCGCGTTTGCCAGATCGTTCAGCGAGACAAACTCAATATCCTTGCGGCCAGAGGCCATCGCCGCACGCAAAACCAAACGGCCAATGCGGCCAAAACCATTAATTGCTACACGTGTTGTCATTGTGTCCCCCTGTTAAATAGTGTTTTCAGCATTTGGCATTTAGTATTTAGCATTTAGGGATGGGTTCTTGATTTGCCCTAAGTGCCAAATGCTAAATGCTTTCTTTGCAAACCTTTTTCGCCGCAGCAACCAGCGCCTCGACCGTGATACCAAAATGCTTATACAAGATTTCCGCCTGAGCCGACGCGCCAAAGCCATCCATGCCGATAAACGTGCCCCCATCGCCAAGATACTTGTCCCAGCCCATGCGGATGCCCGCTTCAATCGCAACGCGGGGCGCGGTTCCCAAAACAGCGGCGCGGTACGCTGCGTCCTGCGCGTCAAACAAGCTCATGCACGGCATGGAAATAACGGCAGTCTCGATGCCTTGCTCCTTAAGCCGTTTTTGCGCCTGCATCGCCAGCATCACTTCCGATCCTGTGGCAAGCAGCGTCACGGCGCGTTTTCCGGTTGCTTCGGAAAGGACATAGCCGCCCCGTGCCGATTTGTTGTCCACGCTGCCATCGCGCAGCGTTGGCAAGCCTTGGCGCGAGAGCGCAAGAAGGCTTGGCGCATCTTTGCTTTGCAAAGCAATCTGCCAGCATTCCGCCGTTTCAATGCCATCGCAAGGCCGCATGGTCAGCAAATTGGGGATGGCGCGAAGCGCCGCCAAATGCTCCACTGGTTGATGGGTGGGGCCGTCCTCGCCAAGCCCGATGCTGTCATGCGTCATCACAAACACAACGCGCTGTTTCATCAGCGCGGCAAGGCGGATCGATGGGCGGCAGTAATCCGCAAACTGCATAAACGTGCCGCCATAGGGGATGATGCCGCCATGCAGCGCCATGCCGTTCATGGCCGCCGCCATGCCATGTTCCCGCACGCCAAAGTGAATATATTGCCCCGCATAGTGTGACGCCGCGCTGATCGCGCCCTCGCCCTTTACTTGCGTATTGTTCGATGGGCTAAGGTCAGCCGAGCCGCCGATCAGTTCGGGCAGCGCGGGCACAAGCGCCGCCAGCATCGCGCCCGATGATTGGCGCGTGGCGTGGTTGGGCGCTTCGGCCGCCATCTTTTGCTTAAACACCGCAAAAACAGCGCCCAGCGATTCAGGCAAAACACCCGCCATCATGCGCGTAAAATCCGCCTTGGCGGGCGCTGCGGCCAAACGAGCCTCCCACGCCTTGCGGCTTTCCGCGCTACGCGTACCAGCTTCGCGCCAAGCGCCCACAACATCGGCAGGAAGCTCAAACGG
>DYNT01000194.1 GCA_020720905.1 Micavibrio aeruginosavorus | reverse complement strand
CGCCCAAATCGTCAACTCGCCCAAATGCGCTTTGTGCACCGGCGGTTTAAGCCTGACTTTGGAGTAACGTATTTCCATTTTAGCTGTGCGCGCCTTTATCTTGCCCTTGCGCGGTACATAGAGTTCCTGAATGCCGCTTTTAGGCAAGCCGGCTATATGATCCCACAATCGTCCTTGCTCATCGGCCAAAAAGCGCTTCTGTGCAGCCCGAACCAGAAGCTTGGGGCCATGGGGATCACTCACGGCCAAAAGAAACAGTTCATAGATGTCCGCCTCGCGGTCACCTATGCTAACCCAAAGCGTATCGGGGCTGCGCTTTTGAGCTTCTTGTATCGCCTGAAAGCTCTTCAGCCACTTGTTGCTTTCCTTCTGCTCAATAGCCAACTTCTGGCGCAAATGTTTTTTGCCGAAGTCGGCCGGGTTGCGCGCCCAAACCTGATTATGCATCAGTCCAAGCGGCGTACCGTTCAGGTCAAAACACATGGTGTCATGGACAATCAAGCCGATCGAGCCACCTTGTTTAGAGCCGATAAGACCGAGGTCCTGTGTGGCCGGATGGGTGCTGTAATTAAGTTCGGTGGTGTCCTGCACGGCCAGAACCACTTTCTCCTGGCTGGCCCGCTTCAGGGTCGCTTCATAATGCGATGCCAGAATCTTTTCCATACTATTTTTCTTATTTTCCAGAAAACGATAGGCTGCCTTGGTTCGGGAGCGGGCTTGGCAAGCTTGTGGAATATTGGCCTGGGGACGCGCGTAAAAATCACGGGCAATTTCCATAAGCCGTTGCACGAGGCGAACATCGCCCAGTTTGGCCGCGCCGAATTCTTGCTCCGCCCAGTCCCGCGGCTGCGGCGCTGGCAATTTAGGCTTTTTGCGGCCCTCAGACAACACCTGCGCAGCATCCTTGCGCAAAGGATAAAGATAAATGTCTTTTATCGCCAGGCCATGTTTATTAAAGCGATCCTGACGGCCGCGACCTTTGGTCTGACCCACGCAAATCCAATTGGCCGCCTTATACGAACTGCCTTTGAAGCGCTCTTTTTCCACAAAGGTCTCCAGCAGAACGGGCGCAAGGCTGTAACGCTCCTGCCAATCGGCCGCCAGGCGTTTAAGGCACAGACCCAGCGCGTGCGATGCCAAATTCTTAACTTTGACCCAAGGCAATATCAGGAAGCGGCTGTTGGAAATTACTCTGTTCAAATTCTTTTGCCGCGCCGCTTCGTCCCAGCCGATCCAATGATCGCGCGCCTCAAGTTTCCAGGCAGCAGCGCTGAAGGAAAGTCCGCCCAGAACGCCGTACTTGGAACTATGGATCAGGTAGCGCAGTTGCGCCCCGCACAAGGGGCCTGCGCCCAGATAGTGATAGGTCGTCATGAGGTTATTCCACAGACGCGAAGCCTTTCTGTTGCGGCGATCAATGGGAACAATCTCGATGTTCCCCAACTCCGGCAACTCAACTTCGATGGGCGTCTGTTCAATTTCGTCAAGACAATCTGGCCGTCGATCAGAACGCGGCGGGCCTTTTTGTGCGGCAGGCAAATTAATATGCCCGGCGCGCTGCAAACGCAAAAGTTCTTTGCGGCAAGATACTTCTTTCAAAGAACCGTTGGCAGACCGCCAGTCAAATGTCTGGCAAATCTGCTGCGACAGTTTGCGTCGCGAAAGATGAGGCTGCTGAGCAACCAGATGCTGGATGTGCTCAATAGTCAGCGGCATAAATATCTGTTGTTGTATATTCATGCCGGTAATTTAGCAACTCAACTCCCCTGTGTTAAGTAAAA
>DYNT01000193.1 GCA_020720905.1 Micavibrio aeruginosavorus | reverse complement strand
TAACCGAACAGCTGTCTTTGTTGGGGGCGTTGGCTGTTTATTTCTGTTTCTTCTCATAAATTTTTCTCCTGTTTTTCAGGTCAAAATCATCAGAATGTTTTTTAAGGAAAATGACGCCGAGGACTTAGTCTCTCATCCGTTGTTATTGTCTGTTTTTGGTGGACAGCGTGGCTCGTGTCTTCCGGATCGGACCGGATATTTAGAGGCAACATCAAAAATAGCGGCTCTAATAGCTATTCCAACGTCAGGAGATACGGGTTTGGCTGAGATTTCCCACCATTGACGTTGAACCTCTGTTAGATTGCTGGGGGGCTCAATTGGATGTTCCGCCAAAGCCCTTCCAGCGGCTGCGCCTATTTGTTTTGCAGAAAGACTAAGTCTTGACATATCTACCGCCATTCTTTGAGAAGAGTGTGGCACAGTATAAAGCATTATCATTTCCTTTCAAAAAGAATTAGAGCGTTATCACAAGAGGCAGTGTAAAGCACAGATTGGGCGCTGTCAAGAAAAATATATAATACTTTCAATGCATTAGTTAAAAATCGGTAAACTGGTTTATAAGAAATTAAAGCAGACGCTACCTTCTTGTTTTGCTTTCGGCATTCGCAGGGTCGGGTGGTGGCGCAAGGCCTTTTCTTTCTTTTTCGTGCATTTTTTGTTATGTCCTTCCCTGCTGCTTCAGATTTGTTGAAGGAAAGAAGGTTTTTCTATGCCCCGTAAACTTTTTGGAACCGATGGTATCCGTGGCCTTGCTAACCAAGAGCCAATGACGGCCACGACGGCGCTATCCGTCGCGATGGCGGCAGCGCGGCTGTTCCGGCGAGGGGCGCACCGTCACCGTGTCGTGATTGGTAAAGACACGCGCTTGTCCGGCTATTTGCTGGAGCCTGCGCTGACGGCGGGTTTTATCGCGCAGGGCATGGACGTGATCTTGCTTGGGCCCTTGCCGACGCCTGCCGTCGCGATGCTGACCAAAAGCCTACGCGCCGATTTGGGCGTGATGATCTCCGCCTCGCATAATCCTTATGCCGATAACGGAATTAAGCTGTTCTCGCCCGATGGGCAGAAGCTATCGGATGAGTTGGAAGAACAGATCGAGGCGCTGATGGATGAGCCAGAGCAGGATTTGGCGGCCTCGGATGCTTTGGGCAAGGCCTCGCGGCTTGAGGACGCGCAAGGTCGCTATGTCGAGTTTGTGAAGGCGACATTTCCGATAGGGCAGCGCCTTGACGGCCTTAAAATCGTGATCGATTGCGCCAACGGCGCGGCCTATAAGGTTGCGCCTACGGTTTTGTGGGAGTTGGGCGCTGAGGTGATCTCCGTTGCGGTCACGCCTAATGGGCGCAACATCAACGATCACTGCGGCGCGACGCACACCGACTTGATGCGCGAGACGGTGTTGCTGCATGGCGCGGATGTTGGGATTTCTTTGGATGGCGACGCTGATCGTCTCATCATGGCCGATGAAAAGGGGCAGGTGATCGATGGCGATCAGCTGATGGCTCTGATTGCCAAAGCGTGGGAGCAGCAAGGGCGTTTGAAGGGTGGCAAGCTGGTGACAACCGTGATGTCTAATCTGGGGTTAGAGCGCTTTTTGAAAACGATAGGCCTTGGCATGATCCGCACCAATGTGGGCGATCGTTATGTTGTTGAGGCGATGCGTGAGCAAGGCTGCAATTTGGGCGGAGAGCAATCGGGGCATATGGTGCTTGCCGATTATTCAACGACGGGCGATGGGCTTTTAACCGCGCTGCAAGTGCTGGCCGTGATCGGTGAGGCGGGCAAGCCCGCCA
>DYNT01000192.1 GCA_020720905.1 Micavibrio aeruginosavorus | reverse complement strand
CGAAGGAACATGTGACGGACAAGGCCGTTAAAGTTGAACGGCATGGACGTTCCGGCATAGGCCTGAAATGATGTCATTTCGGGCAGGTCTTTAAGTTTTTCTGCCGTGTTGGCCAGCACGCGTTCTGTGGACTCTAAGGTAGAGCCTTTGGGAAGATCCACGACAATCTGTATCTCGGACTTGTTGTCAAAAGGCAGAAGTTTGACCGTGACGATTTTTAAAGGAAACATCAAGCAAGCGATCACCGTCGCGCCCGCTACGTACAAAACAAAGCGTTTGGCTTTTTGTTTGTTGGCCAGCAAAGGTCGCGCAAGACGCTCATAAAAATGGTGCATCTTGTCGTGCGTGTGATCAATATCCTCATCGGACAGTGAGGTAAAATACTTGCCCGATATTTTAAGGAGAAGCCACGGCGTGATAATTTCAGCCACGAAGAAGGAAAACAGCATCGCCATCGAAGCGTTGGCGGGAATGGGGCTCATATACGGGCCCATCATGCCAGAGACGAACATCATCGGCAAAAGCGCGGCCATGATGGTGAGCGTTGCAACAATCGTCGGGTTGCCAACTTCGGATACGGCATCGACAGCGGTTTCGACCAAATCAGAACCTTTGTCTAAGCGCCAGCGGCGCACGATGTTTTCCACGATCACAATGGCGTCATCGACCAGAATGCCGATGGAAAAAATCAACGCGAATAAACTGACGCGATTGATGGTGTAGCCCATCAACCATGAAGCAAAGAGCGTGAGCAAGATGGTGGTGGGGATGACGACCATGACCACGAGGCCTTCGCGCCAGCCAATCGTCCATGTGATGAGGCCTACGATGGTGATGGTCGCCAGAAAAAGATGGAATAGAAGCTCATCGGCTTTTTCTGTGGCGGTTTCACCATAGTTGCGCGTCACGGTGATAGCGATGGTATCGGGGATCACGCGGCCTTTCAGCGTTTCAAGGCGCTCTAACAAATCATTGGCGACGATGACCGCGTTGGCGCCTTTGCGTTTGGCAAAGGCCAGCGTGACGGCAGGGCGGCGGGATAATGCTCCTGTTTCCATGCGCGAAAATGTCCAAACGTGCGCGTCTTTTTGCGCGCCGCCCACCGTGATGGTGGCCACATCCTTAACATAAACGGGATGCCCGTCACGTGTGGTGAGAAGAAGAAGGCCGATGTCGGGCACGCCTTGCAGCGTTTGCCCCGCCACGACAGGCGTATGGCGATTCATTTGGTTGAACGCGCCCACTTGAAAGGCGCGATTGGCGTTTGTCAGCTTGTCCACAAGCTGGTTGAGCGTCACGCCGTAAAGGTTGAGTTTTTCGGGATCAGGCTCTATGCGGATTTGGTTGGGGCTTCCTCCGACGATATAATTCAGGCCGACGTTATCGGTTTTATCCAGCTCGTGCTGAACCTCTAAGGCAATTTGATAAAGGCCATTATCGTCCCAATGGGCCGCGTTTTCTGGTTTGGCTGCAAGGGTGAGCGACAGGATCGCGATATCGTTGATGCCGCGTCCTACGATGATGGGGGCGGGGATGCCTTGCGGTAGGCTTTGTAGGTTGGCGCTGATTTTTTCTTGAATGCGTAAAATCGCCGTGTCTTGATCCGTTCCTGGCAAAAAGCGTGCGGTGGTCAGGACGTGGTCATCCTCTGTTTGAGAATAAACGTGTTCAACGGCTTCGATGCCTTTGACGATGTCTTCAAGAGGGCGCGTGATGAGTTCAACCGCATCGGCGGCTTTATAGCCATTGGCATTGATCATGATATCGACCATGGGCACGCTGATTTGTGGCTCTTCCTCACGCGGGA
>DYNT01000037.1 GCA_020720905.1 Micavibrio aeruginosavorus | reverse complement strand
CCGTGTCATCGCCCGCCTGCAAACTTAAATGCCAATGGGGCATCAGGCGAGGCTCATACTCTAAAAGCCACCATAAATCATCATCGATGGCAGCGGGATCCAGCGAGGAAAGCCGAAGCCGCTTAAGCTCTGGAACCTCTGCCAACAGCTTGCGCGCCATCGCGCCAAGCGTCGTCTTGGGCACACAATCTACGCCATAAGACGTGATATCCACGCCCGCCAAAACGATTTCGGGAAAGCCCTTTCCCACCAACGCCTGCGTCTGCTTGATAATCGCGGCCACACTAACCGAGCGCGAGACTCCGCGCCCATAAGGAATAAGGCAATAGGTGCAGCGGTGATCACAACCGTTCTGCACCTGAATAAAACCACGCGTAAGGCCACCGGCAAATCCGCTGACCAACGGCGCAAGAGCCTCCCCCGCTTGCTGAATAGCCCCAACCGCCACACGCGTTTGATCCAGCGTTTGATATGTTTCGATCTTCAGCTTTTCGTTATTGCCGATCACATAATCAACCTCAGCCAATGCGGCATAGCGTTCGGGATTGATTTGCGCGGCGCAGCCCGTCACGATAAGCGTGGCCATTGGATTCTGCCGCCGCGCCTTGCGGATCGCTTGCCGCGCTTGCCGCTCGGCCTCTGCCGTCACGGCGCACGTGTTGATGATCACGACATCGACAAGCCCCGCCTGCTGCGCAAGACTCCGCATCGCCTCGGACTCATAAGCGTTGAGCCGACAGCCGAATGTGATGACATCAACAGTATGCGTCATGGGACTGTGCAGGAAAGCACCATCAAGGCGCTTATCTTCCCGCCACAAGCGTTTGCGGATTAGAGCCCGATTCGTCGTCATCGCTGGAGAATAAGGTACTCACAGGCGGAGGCGTGCGGCGCGTAACTTCAGCTTGCGGCATACCTTCCGGCTCCCCTACGGGGCTTGTTGTCATGGGCTGCTGCACCCCAGAAGAGGAAGGCTGTGAAGCCGGAGCGCCCGCACCTTTGCCTTCCGGCGTATAATAGTTTGAAGGCATATCAGGTTGCGCACCAAAGGATGGTTGAGCCGCCACCACGCCGCCACGCTGATGCTTTTGCTCAGCTTGCGTGGCTTCTTCAATGGCTTCCGTCACGCGATAGTAATGCTCGGCATGTTGCAAATAGCTTTCAGCCATCACGCGGTCACCCGCACTGGTCGCATCACGCGCCAACGATTGATATTTTTCATAAACCTGCCACGCATTGCCGCGCACGCGCACATCGGGGCCATTGCTGTCAAAAGATTGATGACGAAGTGACGACACCGAACGATTACGGTTATCGCCACGCATAGAATTGCCGGACGATTGGCGGCTTTCATTGCCACCGCTTCCGCCCCCGTTGGGATGGCGGCTGCGCGGACGACGCGTGCCAGAGCTTGGTTGCCTCATACTATGATTTCTCTCGTTCATTTTTTTTCTCTGCTGTCTTTCTAACTTGTTGTTTTTAAAAAAAGGGAGACACGATCATTTCTTCGCGCTCCAACGGCTCTCTTTGGGCCGCAGGGTCTTCGTCATTCTCGCTGACGTGCCTTACAAGTAAGCACCCTTCTTAACCTTTTCAGCGCACCAGAACAACCCCTTATTTTAACCTTATTCAAAAAATAAGGGACTAGGGGCTAGGGGCTAGGGACTAAGGTTCGCACCCCTCTCGTCATCCCGCACCCCCCGCCATTTCCCCCTCTCGTCATCCCGCACAGCGGATGGCGCAACAGCGCCAGACGCGTGATGCAGGATCCAGAGGAATGGGAACGATTCTGCGATTGTTGTGGCAAGGAAAAAGCTTTCAATCTGGGTCCAGCATCTTCGTCCCGCTCTGCGCGGGACTTCGTGCGGGATGACGAGCGGGGAGCTTGCACCTCTACCCCCTACCCTCTACCCTCTTCCCTCTACCCCCTACCCCCTACCCCCTCATCCCTAATCGATCTCTTCTTCTTTTGGCTCCATAAAGTTAGGATCGACAAGAATCTTATCCACGCGGCGGCCATCCATATCGACAACCTCGAACCGCGAGACGCCCCACTGGAAGTGATCGCCAGCGGTAGGAATGCGCCCCAGCTTATCGATCATAAAGCCTGCCAGCGTATGATAGTCGCCGCTGTCATGCAGGTTCTTAATCCCAATGATTGTCTCAACCTCATCAATGGGGGTCATGCCATCGATCAACCAACTGCCATCCTCACGCTTCACAGGTTTTTCGTCACTGTCCTGCCCGCCTTCTGGCAAAGCGCCCGTGATGGCTTCAAGAACATCTGTGGCCGTGACCAAGCCTTCGATGCTGCCATATTCATCAATGATGATTGCCAAATGCTGGCTGGACTCCTTAAAGAGATCGAGAAGGCGCAAAACAGACGTCGTATCGGGAACGATCAACGCGGGACGCATCGTGCCCCGCACATCGATGGGCTCACCGCGCAAAAGGACGTTGAGCAAATCCTTGGCATAAACAATGCCCATCACTTCTTCCATATCGCCCCGCGCCACGGGAAGGCGGCTGTAGCCGCTGGCGCAGATTTCCTTGATGTTCTCCTCGACGTGATCTTCAAGGCCAAGCCACATCATATCGATGCGCGGCGTCATGATGGTGCGAACGGTCCAATCCGCGACTCGCATCACACCTTCCAACATTTCTTTTTCAGCCTGTTTAAAGACGCCCTTTTGCGTTCCCTCGGCGATCAAATCCTTGACCTCTTCTTCCGTCACTTGTGCGCCATCTGCATTATGTAAATGAAGAAACTTTATGATTCCCTCGGTTGAGGTTTTAAGAACCCACACCAGCGGCGCAAGGGCACGCGATAAAAGATGCATCGATCCTGCAACGCGCACGGCAATAGGCTCGGCATAGGAAAGCCCCAGTCTTTTGGGAACCAGCTCTCCGATAATCAAGGTCAAATAGCCAACAAGGCTCACGACAAAAAGAAAGGCGCACTGAGAGCCATAAGGAGCAATCCACGGAACCTCGTTCAAATAGATGCCCAGCGGCTCTGATAACGCCGTTCCCGAAAAAGCGCCCGCCACAATCGTGTTCATCGTGACGCCGATCTGAACAGTGGAGAGATAGGATCCTGGATCGCTGGCAAGCAGCAAAGCGCGACGAGCGCCCTTGCTTTTAACCTCGTCCACCAATTGGCGAAGATGGGCGCGACGCGCCGACACGATGGCCATTTCAGCCATCGCAAAAAAGCCGTTCAACAGCAAAAGCAAAAGAATGATACCGATATCGGCTAACACAGCGTCGTCTATCTCATCGTTATGGGTCAAGGGATCAACGAGACTATAAAAAGGTTGAGCACCTAGCCAATCATCCCCCGCATTGTCTTTGTTAGGACAACACGGCATACTGTAGCGGCTTGATCACCGGAGTGCAAACGTAATGTCAAAAACAGCTCAAGAACGCTATTTCAGCTTGCTTTCCTTGGCGCAAAGCGGCGATTTTGCCGCCGCGAACGAAGCCTTGCGCAAAGCGCTTTTGACAACGCCCAAAGAGCCCAACCTTCTGCATCTGGCCGCGCAAGTCGCTGAAAATCTGCAAGAGCCTGATCGCGCCATCGTCCTTTATCGCCGCGCAGCAGTTGCCCATCCGCATTGGTTCGAAGCAACCATGAACCTTGCCCGCGTTCTGGCTGCCCAAAACAAAAACGATGAGGCTCTCACCGTCCTTAAGGACTTAGCCCCCCACCATCCTGATCGCCACGAGATTCCAGAAGCACAAGCCAACCTCGCCCAACGCCTCAATGCCTTGCCGCAAGCCATCGCCTTTTGGGAAAGGGCGCTTCTTCTGCGCCCCGATAACGCGGAAGGCCGTGGGCAATACTATTTCTGCTATCGCCAAGTGTGCGATTGGAGCCAAACCCCCTCTCTCGATCCATCCCTTTCCCCTAATATCACGGCGATTTTAGCGGATGATCCGGCCTTGCAACGCGCAGCAGCAGAGCGTTATTGCGCCCAGCATTTTAACCGCCTCATGCCCCTGCCCCCACCGCCGCCTTATGCGCATGAAAAACTACGCATAGGCTATTTATCCTCGGACTTTCACGCGCACGCGACCTCATGGTTGATCGCGGAACTTTTCAGCTTGCATGACCGCCAGCGCTTCGAAGTCTATGCCTACAGCTATGGCATTGAGGATCATTCGCCTATTCGCGAGCGTCTGCGCCGTGAGGCCGATCACTTTATCGTCCTCAACGCCATGACCCCCGCGCAGTGCGCCGCCCAAATCCGTGCTGACGAAATCGATAGTCTCATCGATCTCAAGGGGCATACGACGGGGGGACGGCTGGATATCCTTGCCCATCGCCCCGCGCCGCGCCAATGGCACTGGCTTGGCTTTCCCGCAACGACAGGAGCGCCCTTTATCGATGCGTTTATCGCTGATGATGTTACCATTCCAAACGGCAGCGAGCGTGCTTTTACTGAAAAAGTGCTACGCCTTCCCCATACCTATCAAATCAATGATCGGCAAAAAAAGGCCAACCAGCCTTTATCCAAAAGCGCCTATGGCCTGCCGGATAAGGGGCTTGTTTTCGCCAGCTTCAATCAGACCTATAAAATCACGCCAGAGGTTTTTGATGTTTGGTGCGCGCTTTTGCAAAGTGTGCCGGACTCCGTTCTATGGCTTCTTGAATCCAACATCTTTGCGCCCATTGCGCTCCGCGCAGAAGCTGCCAAACGCGGCATCGATCCTACGCGCCTTCACTTTGCCCCTTCTACGGCGGCGCAAGAGGATCATCTGGCGCGATATGGCGTTGTTGCTCTGACGCTGGATACCTTCCCCGTCGGCGGGCATACGACGACCAGCGATGCCCTGTGGTCTGGCGTGCCCGTCGTGACAAGGGCGGGACAAAGCTTTGTCAGCCGCGTGGCGGCCAGCCTTTTGACTGCGGCAGAGCTTCCCCAGCTTATCACAAACACCCTTGAGGACTACAAAGCGCTGGCCTTGCACTTAGCGACGGATCATACGGCGCGTGAGGCTCTCCACGCTCACCTCACGCAAAAACGCCTCACCCTCCCCCTCTTTGATACGCCACGCTTTGTCAAAGATTTTGAAACGCTGCTTCTCACACAGTAACAGCGCTTTTGTCCCGTGCCACCGCCCGCCATCCAATATCGCGGCGGCAGAAGCCTTGCGGCCAGTCGATGACATCCACGGTGGCATAGGCTTTCTTTTGCGCCTCGGTGATTGAAGCCGCCCAGCCCGTAACGCCCAAAACGCGCCCGCCGTTGGCTGTGATCTCGCCCTTATCATTTCTAGCCGTGCCAGCGTGAAAGACGATGCTGTCTTGCATCTTGGCCGCCTTATCAAGGCTGCCTATCACGCTGCCTTTTTCATAAGACGCGGGATAACCGTTTGCCGCCATCACGACGCACAGCGCGGCCTTGTCCTGCCAATGAAGCTCGATAGCATCCAACATCCCCTTAGCCGTCGCATAAAGCGCGGCGAGCAAATCGGATTTCAGGCGCGGCAGCATCGCTTGCGTTTCGGGATCGCCAAAGCGGCAGTTGTATTCGATAAGGCGCGGCCCCGTGGCGGTAATCATCAGACCCGCGAACAGAATGCCGGTAAAGGGCGTGCCATTGTCTTCCATGCCTTTGACGGTGGGAAGGATGATCTCGCGCATCACGCGCTCTTGCATGGTGGCATCGATAATCGCGGCGGGAGAATAAGCACCCATGCCGCCCGTGTTGGGGCCTTTATCGCCGTCATACACAGCCTTATGATCCTGCGCCGAGGCAAAATACAAAGCGCTCTTTCCATCGCACAGGGCAAAGAAGCTGGCTTCCTCGCCGACCATAAACTCTTCCACGACAATCTCGGCGCCCGCCTCGCCAAACGCGCCGCCTGTCATCGTTTCATCGATGGCGGCGCAGGCTTCCTCAACCGTTTGCGCGAGCGTCACGCCTTTGCCCGCCGCAAGGCCATCGGCCTTAATCACAATCGGCGCGCCTTGCGTTTTGACATAGGCCTTGGCCTTTTCAGGATCGCTAAAGCGTTCATAGGCGGCGGTGGGGATGCCGTTTTTCTTGCACAAATCCTTCATAAAGCCTTTGGACGCTTCCAGTTGCGCGGCGGCTTTGCTGGGGCCAAAGCAGACAAGGCCTTCGGCGCGAAGCGCATCGGCAAGGCCAAGCGCTAGGGGCACTTCGGGGCCGATCATCACAAAATCGATCCCAAAGGTTTTGCAGGCGTTCACGATTTCCGCCGTAGCCTCAACCTTAATGGGAAGGCAGGTGGCGACGCTTTCGATTCCGGGATTACCGGGCGCGCAGAACAGCTTGCTGCACAAGGGCGATTGGGCAAAAGCCCAACACAGCGCGTGCTCGCGCCCACCAGAGCCAATAATAAGAACTTTCATGCGTCGTGATCTCCCATTTTTATCGTCATTTATCATGTTCTTTAAACATTACACTCTCTTTTTACCTCCCCCCTTGCGGGGGAGGACATGAAAACTTAGGCTTACGTGAAAACTTAGGCTTACGTAAGTAAGTCTTAGTTTTCATAGGTGAGGGGGGAAACCCATCTCCCCCATGATACCCCCCCACCTGAAAAATCTAAGGCGTTACTTTGTAACACCAAGATTTTTCTTCCTCCCCCGCAAGGGGGGAGGCAAAGTAAGGACAACAGAGTGATTCTGTTCTTTTCAACCCCTAAACTGTTTTGAGTATAGACCTTTTCCCATGCCACAAAAGACAACGCAAGCCCCTGACGACGATCTTTTATCCCGCGCCCTTGTTGATAAGCCCAAGGAGGGCAATAACGTGCCCGAATGGACGGTTTCCGACCTGTCGCGGCAGCTTAAGCGCATGGTTGAGGGGAGCTTTAGCCACGTGCGCGTGCGCGGCGAGATTGGCGAGTGCAAGCTGCACTCCAGCGGCCATTTATACCTGTCCCTTAAGGACGAGGGCGCGGTGCTGGCCGCCGTCTGCTGGAAGGGGCAAGTGGCCAAGCTTGGCCTGAAGCCCGCGACTGGCATGGATGTGGTTTGCACGGGCAAACTCACCACCTACGCAGGACAGTCAAAATACCAGATGAATGTCGAGAGTATGGCGCTGGCGGGTGTCGGCGCTTTGCTGAAAATGTTGGAGGAGCGGCGCGTCAAACTGGCCGCCGAGGGATTGTTTGATGAATCGCGCAAGAAAGCGATTCCTTTTCTGCCACGCGTGATCGGCGTGGTGACATCGCCTACGGGCGCTGTCATCCGCGATATTTTGCACAGGCTGGAGGAGCGCTTTCCGCGCCGCGTTCTGGTGTGGCCTGTCCCTGTTCAGGGTGAAGGCGCGGCGGAGAAAATCGCGACGGCTCTGCGCGGCTTTAACGCGCTGGCGGAAGGCGGGAAGACGCCGCGCCCTGACGTGCTGATTGTGGCGCGAGGTGGCGGCTCGCTTGAAGACTTGATGCCGTTCAACGAAGAGGTTGTCGTTCGCGCCGTGGCGGAAAGCCGTATTCCCGTCATCTCAGCCGTTGGGCATGAAACGGATACGACGCTGGTGGACTATGCCGCCGATTTGCGTGCGCCTACGCCAACAGCAGCGGCGGAAAAAGCTGTCCCCGTTCGCGCCGAGTTGATCGAACACGTGGGAAAGGCTGGCTTGCGGTTGCACAGCGCCATGCGCCGCCTGCTGCAAGAAAGGAGCGAGCGCATCGGCTTTTTGGCGCAAGCCTTGGGCGATCCCATGCGCGCTTTGCATCCGCTCATGCAGCGGCTTGATGAACGCGGTGAGCGGCTTGCTGTGGCATGGAGCGGTTATTATCGCCGCCTGCAAGCCCGTGTGGCTGAGGCAGGCGGGCGCTTGCGCCATCCACGCGATGTTGTGCGCCTTGCCGCGCAAAGGTTGGAGGCGATGGCGCAGCGCATGAACGCATCGGCGCGAGAACGCATGATGGGCGTAGAAAAAAAGCTGGATCGTTTGGGCGCGATGTTAGAGGCTCTTTCGCCGCGTGCGGTTCTGGGGCGCGGCTATGGCTTGATCTATGACAGCGCGGGGCGCGTGGTCACGTCGATTACAGCCCTGAAGCGCGGCGAGAGCATTCGCATTGAGCTTCACGATGGCGCACGAGGCGCACGAGTTGAGGATTAAGGATGGTGCCGTTGGAGAGAATTGAACTCCCGACCTTGGCTTTACGAAAGCCCTGCTCTACCGCTGAGCTACAACGGCCACCTGTCCTCACGCTTGTGGTGGGAACCTCATCAAAACAGATGGATGGAAGCTCTTAACGATTCCTTGCGCGACCGTCAACTGGAATATACCCAAAACAGCTCAAGAGTTGGTAAACCTTAAAGAAAACAAACGGGATCCCCGCTTTCTTGTTTTTTTCTGTCCCAAAAAACCAACTCTTGAAGTGGAAGGGGTATAGAGAAGAAAAGAGGACGGACTATGCTTTTTCAATCTGGCTTAAAAGAAGCTGCGCTGCCGCTTTTTCGGCCTCACGTTTAGACGCGCCAGATGCCGAAACAGCCTCATGCCCACGCACCGAAGCTTCAATAATAAAGAATGGCGCATGAGCAGGGCCACGACGCTCCATCACGCGATAGACAGGCAACGGCAATCCCTTGCCTTGCGCATATTCCTGCAATGCCGACTTTGGATCGGCAGGCGTTGCGCTTGCATGAATCTTAGCGTCCCAAAAACGCTTGATAAACCTCTCGGCTGGCGCAAGGCCCCCATCAAGGTACAAAGCGCCGATCACGGCCTCCATCGCATCGGACAGAACGGCCAGATTCTGCCGCGAGAAATCCGTGTCGTCATGGGCCAGATGAATAAAGCGTTCTAAGTGCAGAACCATCGCAATCTCACGCAAGGCATCGCGGTTGACCATTGCCGCATGACGTTTGGCCAGTTCACCTTCAGCCTCCACCGGATAAAGCGCGTAAAGCCAATCCGCGATCACAAGGCCAAGGACGCGATCTCCCAAAAACTCCAGCCGTTCATAAGGTGAAGGCTGCGCCACCTTTTTCACGCCGCGCCCTCCCCCAACAGAAGGATGCGTTAGCGCAGCTTGCAGCAAAGAAACATCTTGGAACGCGTGGCCAAGCTCGGCCAGCAGGAGGGGCAGATCATGAGGGAAAAGCGCCGTCATCATCACTTGATTTTCATAAAAAGACGATCCCACCGGACAGAGGTTGGCCAGTTCCATATCTGCCAGAACTTCACCCCATCATCCAGCGAGAAGAAAAGAACCTCGGCGCGCCCCACCAGATTATCAGCAGGAATAAAACCGACATAGTTGGTGCGACTGTCCATGGAATTATCGCGGTTATCGCCCATACCAAAATAATGACCCGCCGGAACTTTGAACACTTCGGTATCATCAAGGGTGCGATCATCCCCTTCCTCACGAATGATGTGCTCATGCCCATCGGGAAAGGTCTCGCTGTAATCAACCACCGAAAGATTGGGTTGAACATAGTTTTGAATAATCGGCGCTGCCAACTTGCGGCGATCCACCGCGACGCCGTTGACATAAAGAAGACCGTTTTTAACTTGAATCGTATCACCGGGAAGCCCCACAAGCCTCTTGATATAATCAACGCTGGGGGTCACAGGGTTTTTAAAAACAATCACGTCGCCACGCTTGGGCTCACGGCCAAACAGGCGACCCGACACAGGCAATAAACCAAATAGGGACGACAGGCTGCTATAGCCATAGGCGTATTTGGACACAAAAAGATAGTCGCCGATCAAAAGACTAGGAACCATTGAGCTTGACGGGATATTAAACGGCTCGAACACAAACGCACGAATGCCCAAGGCGATCAACGCGGCAAGGAAAAAAGTCCGCACCGTATCATCCATCTTATCGCTGGCTCTAGCCGCACGGGTTTTCTCTGGAACAGAATTCATAATCAAGAAAGCCTTACACCGCTTCAATCACGACAAAGGCCTGTGCCATTGGGTAATCGTCGGTCATACTGAGGTGAACAGCCATCTTCTTATCCTGCGGCGCAAGGAAACTCAACCGCTCCTTTGCCCCGCCCGTCAATTGCAGGCTTGGTTGCCCCGATGGCAAGTTGACCACGCCCATGTCGCGAAAGAACACACCGCGATTAATCCCCGTGCCCAAAGCCTTGGCGGCGGCCTCCTTGGCCGCAAAGCGCTTGGCATAGGTGGCAGCAGGCGATCCGCTACGGGCAGCCTTAGAGCGCTCAACCTCCGTAA
>DYNT01000036.1 GCA_020720905.1 Micavibrio aeruginosavorus | reverse complement strand
ATGCGAAGAAACCGCGCATCGCACGCGGCATAAAGCGCGGCGCGGTCGGGCATCAAAGCGCGGCGATGAACTGTGAAGTCTTTCTCAATAGAATGCGCTGCGCCCTCTTCCTGCCACTGCGCGAGCGTCTGCCCCGTATGAAGGATAACCTCATAAGAGCGGATCAGGCGCTGGCGATCATGGGGCGCGATCTTCGCCGCGCCCCTATCATCATGCTCAGCCAACGTGGTGCGAAACGCATCATGCCCAATAGACTCGTAAAGCGCCGTGACCTCTGCCCGCACCGCATCGGGAATAGGCGGGATAACAGCCAGCCCCCCCAAAAGCGCGGCAAAATACAAACCCGTTCCGCCAACAACGATAGGGGTTTTCCCTTCATGCGCCGTTTGCGCGATGGCCTCCCGCGCCAAGGCCAACCAACGCCCCGCCGAAGAACGCTCCGCCGGATCAAACACCTCAAACACTTTGTGCGGGATCTCGCGCTTTTCCACCTCACTGGGTTGTGCGGTCAGCAAAGGCACGCCGCGATAGACCTGCATCGCATCGGCATTGATAATCACGCCGTCCTTGGCCCGCGCTAAATCCAGCGCCGCCGCTGTCTTGCCCGATGCCGTCGGTCCACCGATAAGGAAAAGGTTAGGCTTGGTCACCGAATAAGCCTAATCTTAACGCCAGCTTTCACCTTGCCCCAAACGCGGTCTGCTGTCACGGCTTCAAGCCCCAAAGCCTTCGCTGTCGCCAAACAAGCCCTGTCCCCCAAAGAAAGCCCAAAGGCTTTTGTCAACGGCATAAGAGAAACAGAAAGAATAGCCACCTCTTTTTCAAAAGGAATAATCTTTGGGGCAAGGTCTGAAATCACTTCGACGGCCTCATCAACGGGCACGCCCCCCACAATAAGCTTATTGATCACTTCTGCAAAATTGACGGCAGACATGACAGCTTTGCCCAAGAGAGGCTCAACCTTATCGCCGCCAACCTCTCCATTAATAAGCGCCAACAGAGCTGAAGCGTCCAGAACGTATTTATTCATCGACGGATTCTTTTCTGCGCTCAGCGATCAACTCATCAACCAACTTTCGGCGCGGCATATATTTTTTCACAAGTTTCTGCGCCCGCGTTAACGCCTGTTTTGCAGGATAAAGCCTTAACTCCCCACTTTCTATCCGCAAGATGACGTCTTCGCCTGAATCAATCCCCAAAGCGCGGCGACAGGCCATGGGCACAACCAGCCGTCCATTGTCATGAATCTTTGTTCTGCACTCAAGCATCCTTACCCCCATTTTCCACTTTTTTATATATTCAAAACAGTTCAAGAGTTGGCAAACAGAGAAGAAACCAACTGGGATGCCAGCCTACGCTGGCATGACGGTAGTTTTTTACGGCAAAAGCATGGAATAAAAACGAGTCAGCTTGCCATTTTTTCCCGTACTTAACCACCACTCCCGTCTCGTCATCCCCGCGTAGGCGGGGATCCCATTTTCTTATTTTTTCTGCTGCCAGAAAACTAACTCTTCATTCACGAGGGGTGTATTATGCCATTTATTTATTAAAATGGCAATAATATCAAAAATGGCTATTTATCCTCTTTTTCCCCCTCCCCTGAAGAAAGCGGGGCGGTTTCATCCAAAGCGCGCGCCATTTGCTCTGACGACTCGCGAGACGTAGCGGCTTTCTTGTCTTCGCCTTTTTGCCCCACCCCTTCAATCGTGGGCTGTTTTTGATTCTTTTTATTCTCAAGATCCGGCAAATGCCGTGCGATGGCCGACGCCTTGTTTTCTTTGGCGTCTGTAGAGGAAAGGGCAAGCGCGCCCGCCTCTACACTGCCACCAGAACCTTTGTCTGCTCTTGCATAAGCTTTGGCTTGCGCCTGCGCTTGGGCCGTGGCGCGATGGTCAACTTTATCTTGCATCAGTGTTGGAAAGTGCGCTGATTGATCCTTAGGCGCTGCGCCATAACGCGAAGAGGGTTCTTTGCCCGACGCGCCAGACGAAGAAGGATGCCCCATCCAATGAGACCACACACCATGAACGCCCTGCATAAAGCCTGCGGGCCCCATGGGATGCGGAGCGTGCGCCGCAGCAGCCTCACCCGCGCCGTGTCCTCCTCCCGCCATGACAAGCGTTTCCGGCATGATGCTTTGCGCGCCGACCCAATCGAACAGCTTGGCAGGAAGAGTCAAAATCCCCCTAAACGCCACGTTGGAAAGCGCCACCACCAACGCCGCATAGGCCAACGCCAAGCCAGCCCGTAAGAACCAAAAGATATCGCTGGACGTGGAGGTGAGAGGTGCGAACCAGTCAAAGAAAACTACGTTCAGGAACGCAACGCCCATCACGAACAGCGCCAGCCCTCCGGCAAACGCCAGCAACAGCAAACACGGACGAATAAACAAACCAAGCCAGAGCCAATAGGCGCGCCGTGCCAAAGGCCCCACCACGCCATCGCCCGCCGGATACAAATGCCCCAAAGCGACAAGAGGTAAAAACAAAACAGCGCCCAACACGGATAAGCCCCATGCGATCACCGCCATCGTAAAGCGGAAGAACGGCAAAAGTGGAACCAGAAAAAGCAAGCAAGCCCCTGCCAGCCAGAAAAGAGAGGCTACAAACACGAGGCTCAACGCCGTGCCAATTGTCGCGGGCTCGGACAACGCGGGGCTGAGCTGCCCCATCGCCCATGCGCCATAGGCAAGGTAACGACGGCCAGCCTCCGCAATCGTTTGCAAGGGCTGTTTGAGATAGGCTTCCCCCACCGCGATAGGCTCCAACACGCCAAACGAAGCCGCCCCGATGGTCATCAAACGGCCAAAGGCCGACTGCGCCACCTCGGCATCCGTGTAGGGACTAAGCAAATCACGCAAGTCTTGTTGATCCGGCAAGACGGCTTGCAGCGCATCCAGCTGCCCTTCATAAAGCCAGCGCCGCGCCTTCTTCATCGCTTCGCTCACACGATCAAAAAGCATCCCATAACGATCCATCTGACCTGCTGAAAGAAAACGGAGCGCCGTCTTTTCTTCTGCCGCTTTAAGCCACGCGCTTTGCGTCAAAATCCCATGACCCAGCAGCGGCGCTTTCACCTTGGGAAAGGAGCGTGAGGCCACTTCGCCCAGCGCCATTTGCTGCCGCACCCGATCAAAGGGAAAAGCACCCGCCATGATCCACCCAAGGGGAGCCGCAGACCCCGCCTGTGATCCTTGGCTTTCTTTTTGTACTTGCGCCAGTTTGACTTCGATCAACTGCGTTTGCTCTTTCATAAAAAGAGCCAAATAATTTTTCACCTCAAGCGGCGCGTTGGCCTGAGCGCCCGTCATCAAAAACGATGCAGCGACTTTGTCCGCCACAGCGCGGCTTTGTAACGTCAAACGCTCCGCAACGGTACGCGCCGCTTGCGCCACACTATCGGCATTCTGATTATCACGACTTTGCCCCAACGACTCTTGACCAGAGGCGGCCACAAAACGATAAGCGCCGCACAAGGACTCGTCCGGAAAGAAGGCGTTCGTATAGTGCCACTGCTCATCCCGCAACCTTTGTTCCGGAAGCTTATCAAGCTCCGTCATAGCCCCCGCCGCCGCCACAAGGGGATCCGCTTGCAAGGAGACATAAACGTGATGATAAAGACCGCGACAAAGCTCCATCTCAACCGATGTTGCGACAACGCGACCAACATCAGGAAGATGGGGCGTGAGCGGCGCAGAAAAGTGACTTCCCAAATGATCCAAAGCGCCGCGCCACGCATCACTGGCCAACAAGGATCCTCGCGTGGCCACACCAACAATGATGTTTTGGCCGACATTCAACCCACCGCCCAGCGGTATAAGAAGCGCCATCCCGATCAAAAAGCGCACAGGCATCCAAAGATGATTTGTTCTGCGCCCAAGCGGCACGCCCGTCTGCGCCGTTTCCGCAATCATGGTGATGACTTGCCAGCCCAAAAGAAAGCCGCCGATGGTCAGCATGGAAAGGCCATAAACCCCCAAGGCCTCGCGCAACGCGCCCGTCAAAGCACCAAGCGCACCAACAGCCTTTTCATCGCCGTGGAACAACAGATTCAGCCAACCGCTTGCCAAATCGTCAGCGCCCATCTGCGCAAGGGGCGAATCTTGAACAGCCGCCCAAAGATCACCACTGCCCGTGATGGCCATAAGGATAGTCAAGGGGAACAAAACCCCTTTAAAGCAGCATTGATCCAAAGGCTTTGTCATCGTTTTCAGGCTCCTTATGGCTGATCCACAAGTAAGAATAAGGCCGCGCCCTAAAAAAGCAATGAAAGAAGCTTCTTATCGTTAACATTGTCGCCCGCTTGAATGTTTGGTAAGGTTCCATCCTTATCAAGGAAAAGGAGAGTCCCCATGGGATTAAGCATTTGGCATATTCTGGTCGTTTTGGTCGTCGTTTTGGTCGTGTTCGGCGCGGGCAAGCTGCCCACCGTTATGGGTGATTTGGGCAAAGGCATCCGCAGCTTTAAAGCTGGCCTCAACGGCGAGGACAAAGATAAAAACAAGGACGGCAAAGACGACGATCAGCCGCGCCTTCCCCCCTCGGCCTAAGCCCATGCTTGATGTCGCTTGGCCAGAGATTCTTGTTATCGGTGCGGTTGCCCTTGTGGCCATTGGCCCCAAAGACTTGCCCAAGGTCATGCACACGATGGGAACATGGGCCGCCAAGGCGCGGCGCGTCTTTCTGGCGATCCAACATGATATCGAATGCCTTGGCTATGAGGCCGAAGAAGCGGAGCGCAAACGATCCTCAGACAACACATCCAAACCGCCGGATAAGGACGCTGGATGAAAGAGTTTGAAATCACCCCCCCCACCGAGACTGAAGCCGAAGCGTCGCCCCTTTTGACTCATGCGATTGAGTTTCGCAGACGGCTGATCCTCTCTATGCTGGCGATCCTTGCGGGCTTTATCATCTGCTTTATCTTTGCGCAGGAACTCTATGGTTTTCTTGTCAAACCTCTGGCAGAGGCCACGGGTGGCGATGGCCACCGCATGATCTATACGGGGCTGACGGAAGCCTTTATCACCTATATCCGCCTTGCACTGTGGGGCGGCTTTATTTTGGCCATTCCCGTGATCGTGACGCAGGTATGGCTTTATGTCGCGCCGGGGCTTTACGCTGCCGAGAAGAAGGCCTTTTTACCCTTTCTCATCGTCACCCCGCTGCTCTTCTTCCTTGGCGCAGCGATGGCCTATTACATCGTCTTTCCCGTGGCTTGGGAGTTTTTCCTAAGCTTTGAGGTTATGGGCGCAGGAGGCTCCCTGCCCATCCAGATGGAAGCGCGGGTCAGCGAATACCTGTCTTTGGCCATGACCATCATCTTCGCCTTTGGCCTGTCGTTTGAGATGCCCGTCGCGCTTGTCCTTATGGCCAAAGCAGGCCTTGTCAGCGCCGCCAAGCTGGCCAGCTTCCGCCGATTCGCTATCGTCCTTATCTTTATGATGGCCGCGATTCTAACCCCGCCGGACGTTTTTTCGCAAATTGCTTTAGCGCTGCCCATGATGCTGCTTTATGAGATTTCAATCCTTGGCGCCAAGTGGGTTGAAAAAAACCGTGGAACCTAACGGAAACCTTGGGTAAGGTTAGCTCTTAGAATCCAACCAACACCCTGTTTTTAGTTTAGGACACCTTGCTATGCACGACATTAAATGGATACGCGAAGACGCAGCCGCTTTTGACGTCGCCCTTGCCCGCCGGAATCTTCCCGCCGCCTCGCCCCAAATCTTGACGCTGGATAGCGAGCGCCGCGCCGCGCAAACCGCGATGCAGGAAGCGCAAGCCAAGCGCAACGACCTGTCCAAACAAGTGGGCGAGCTTAAGCGCACAGGCGGCCATGCGGATGCGCTGATGCAAGAAGTCGCAAGCCTGAAAGACCGCATGGCGGAACTGGAAGTGCAAGAAAAGGAGCTTGGCACACAGCTTGACACGATCCTCTCCAGCCTTCCCAACCGCCCTGCGCCCGAAACGCCCGATGGCAAGGATGAACACGACAACAAAGAAATCCGCCGCAGCGACACGCCCGCAGGCCATAACGCGCCGCGTCAGCATTTTGAACTGGGCGAAGCCTTGGGACAAATGGACTTCACGAACGCCGCCAAACTGTCGGGTTCGCGCTTTACGATCCTTTCGGGCGCTTTGGCCAAGATGGAACGTGCGATTGGCAACTTTATGCTGGATTTGCACACGGGCACGTTCGGTTATACCGAAGTCTCGCCGCCCCTTATGGTGCGCGATGAAATCATGTACGGCACGGCGCAACTTCCCAAGTTTGCCGAGGATCAATTTAAAACGACCACAGGACTATGGCTCATCCCCACCGCCGAAGTGCCGCTCACCAACCTTGTGAACGGCGACATTTTAGAGCCTGAACAACTGCCGCTGCGCGTAACGGCACGCACGCCATGCTTTCGCGCCGAGGCAGGCGCGGCGGGAAAAGATACGCGTGGCATGCTGCGCCAGCACCAGTTTTATAAGGTTGAGTTGGTTAGCATCACGATGCCCGATCAATCCAAGGCCGAGCATGAACGCATGACAGAATGCGCGGAAACAGTTTTAAAGCGGCTGGAGATTCCTTTCCGCACCATGGTGCTTTGCACGGGCGACATGGGCTTTTCAGCGCAAAAAACCTATGACCTTGAAGCATGGTTGCCCGGACAAAACACCTACCGCGAAATATCCAGCTGCTCGAACTGCGGCGATTTCCAAGCGCGACGCATGAACGCCCGCTATCGCCCTGCGGGCGAAAAAGGGACGGCGTTCGTTCACACGCTCAACGGCTCTGGCCTTGCTATCGGGCGTTGCCTCATCGCGATTATGGAAAACTTCCAAAATCCCGATGGCTCCATCGCCATTCCCGCCCTATTGCAGCCTTATATGGGTGGTATGGAGAAGATTGAGGTCACCGCAAAACTATGATGAAGCCATTCCCTCTTTTTGCTCTTTTCGCCCTGCCTGTCTTTTTGGCGGGCTGCACGGCCTCGCGCCCGCCCAGCTATAACTTGCCGGACTCAAGCAGCCTTGTCGCAGGCGAAACCTATACCGTTGGGCGCAACGAAAACATTTATGCCATCGCACAAAAAGAAGGCGTTAAAATGCGCGATATCATCGCGCTCAATGAGCTCAAGCCACCCTTCGCTCTTCGCGCAGGGCAAACCTTGACGCTGCCCTCTAAAGATAAATACGCCGCCCCGCGCCCCAAGGCAGCCCCTCTTGATTACATCGATAAAGGCCCTATGGCGCCTTCATCGAATGGGCTGGCAGGCACAATTGGCGTAACCGCCATTCCGCTGGAGACAATCCCAGAGCCGACATCACCACCTACCGCAGCGGCGCTGCCGCCTATGACAAACTATAGCCAAACGCCTCAACCAATCGCACAAGAAAAGACGCCACCAACAGAACAGGAAAGCGCGCCCGCCCCCAGTGTTACTGAGCCAGCGGCAGCTCCCTCAGCGACCCTAACAACCCAAACGCCAACATTTGGATGGCCTGTGCGCGGAACGATCATCTCGGCCTTTGGCCCCAAGGGCAAGGGCCTCGACAATGACGGCATCAACATCGCAACGCCCAAAGGCTCCCCCGTCAAGGCAGCCGAAGGCGGCATCGTCGCCTATGCTGGCAATGAAATGAAGGGGTTTGGAAATCTTGTTCTTATCCGGCATGAAGGCGGATGGGTCACAGCCTATGCCCACCTTGAGCGCCTTGTCGTCGCCCGCGATGCGGTTGTGGCCAAGGGCGATATGATCGGCACCGTCGGCACGTCAGGCGGCGTTTCCTCGCCCCAACTGCACTTTGAAGCGCGGCAAGAGGGCAAGCCCGTCGATCCGGAATTGGTGATGAAGTAGGAAAAAGGGGAAAAATTCCCCCTTTTTCTTTTGCGCTTCTATCGCTATATATTGAGCGGCAGCTTTCTGGGCTGTTTCATGATTCGTCCCTGTTTATGGAGCGTTGCGTCGATGTTGTTAAGGCCTGCCTCATTTGTACGGTTGTGCGCCGTTTTTTGTGTCACAAGCATGCTGACAGCCCCCCTCGTTATGGCACAAGAACCTGCCGCCGCAACCGAGGCCGTCGCTGAGCTTTCAGAGCAAGCCAAGTTCATTCAATCCCTAGGCGATCGCGCCGTAGCTATTTTAGCGAACAAGGCCATCTCGCCCGAAGAGCGCAACACACAATTTCGCAACATGCTGCGCGAGACGTTTGACTTGCCCACCATCGCCCGCTTTGTGATTGGACGCACCAGTTGGGCAACGGCGACGCCTGAACAACAAAAAGAGTATATGGATTTGTTCGAAGCCCTTGTCGTCAAGACCTATTCCGACCGCTTTGCCTTCTATACGGGCGAAGGGTTTAAAGCCCGCTCATCAACGCCAGAAGGCGATAAGGATGTGATCGTGAACAGCAATATCACGCATCCCGATGGCTCTGCGCCCACAAGCGTTGCATGGCGCGTGCGCCAGAAAGATGGCAAAATGGGCATCCTTGATGTTGTGGTTGAAGGCGTGAGCATGAGCGTCACGCAACGCCAAGAATATTCCGCCGTCATTCAACGCAACGGCGGCGACATCGGCGCTTTATTGACGTTGATGCGTGATCGCGTAAGCACCGGAGCGCCCGCCAAAGAAGAAAAGAAGGGATAAGAGAGAGATTAGGATTTAGCATTTGGCATTTAGGGAAGAGTGTCGCATTATTCACCTTTAAAGCTAAATACTAAATGCCGGATGCTCAATGCTCACTTACCGCTTCCTCACCAACCTTTTGGCGCCATTGATTGCGCTCTACCTGCGCTTTCGCAAAGCCAAGGGGCGCGAGGATGCAACGCGCTTTCAAGAACGTCTTGGCCACGCCTCCCTCCCCCGTCCCCACGGCAAGCTGGTGTGGGTTCATGCCGCCAGCGTAGGCGAAGGAATGTCGGTGCTCTCCCTGATCAAAGCCTTGCGCCAGCGCTCTCCGACATGGGGTATTCTTTTAACAACAGGAACGATAACCTCGGCAAGCCTTGTTGAATCGCGTCTTCCCCAAGGTGTCTTTCACCAGTTTATGCCCGTTGACCGCTGGCCTTATGTCAATCGCTTTCTGGATCATTGGAAGCCTACTTTGGCTCTGTGGGTCGAATCCGAGCTGTGGCCCAATATGCTGGCAGCCTTAAAAGAACGACGCATCCCCGCGGTCCTGCTTAATGGCCGCATGTCTGAAAAGTCTTATAGGCGGTGGCGCATGATCGGCTCTACAAAAGAGATGTTGAGCGTCTTTTCGTTGGGGCTTGCCCAAACAGGGGCAGAGCGCAGCCGCTTTGCCGCCCTTGGCCTTCGCGACACGCGGGTGATTGGCAATCTGAAATTTGCGGCTGAACCTTTGCCCCATGATGAAAAAGAGCTGGCGCACCTGCGCTCTGTCATTGGTCAGCGCCCCGTTTGGCTTATGGCATCAACCCATGCGGGTGAGGAAGACATTGCACTGCACGTTCACGCCCATTTACACAAAGCCTTTCCCGATATTCTGACCATTATTGTGCCGCGCCACCCCAAGCGAGGCGATGAAATTGCCGCCCTGATCGAAAAAAAGAACCTCCCCCTCGCCTGCCGCGCTAAGGGTGAGCCCATCACCCCACAAACAGCGATTTATCTTGCGGATACGATGGGCGAGCTTGGTTTATTTTATCGTCTGTGCCCCTTGTGCTGCCTTGCCGGATCCTTCACATGGGGCGGCCATAACCCCATAGAACCCGCCTTGCTTGGTTGCGCAACGCTGCTCGGGCCACGCATGGACAATTTCGCCATCATGGCTGACGCTATGCTAGCCGCAGGCGCAGCGCGGCAGGTCTTGGACGAAGCCGATCTGGGCGATACGCTTGCGCACTTGCTTAGGGACTCTGCGGCTATAGAAGCCTTGGCGACAACGGGACGCGCTTGGGCACAAAGCAAACAAGACATCCTAACCGATACAGTGGCCGCGCTGGATCCGTTTTTTGCACAAGGCCAGACCCCATGAAAGCACCTTCCTTCTGGTATCGTCAAAAAAGTCTTCGCGCCCAACTACTCTCTCCCCTTGGACAAATTTATAGAGCCGCAACGCTGGTGCGGCGCGGCGTGATCACACCCTATGCCGCCTCTGTTCCTGTCTTATGCATCGGCAATATCGTAGCGGGCGGCGCGGGCAAAACGCCAACAGCGTTGGCGTTGGCGCACCTGTTGATTCAGTCGGGACAAAAACCCGT
>DYNT01000035.1 GCA_020720905.1 Micavibrio aeruginosavorus | reverse complement strand
TAACAGGCGCAAGGCGGGGTCAAGCTCGATCATTGTTTCAGTCATAGGATTCACATCGTTTTCTCTGTTGCGTTATCGTCGGTATTCTTACGGTTTTTGACATAAAGGGTTGAAAACGTCTGCCCCTGCCGCACCTCCAGTTCGCCCTCTTTCACCAATTCTAAAACAGCGGTGAAGGTCGAGGCGATGGCCGAGCGCGATTCCAAAGGATCATGCCCCAGCATATTGGGCAGAAACATCTGCAAGCTGCCCCATTGGGGCAAGCCCCCCAGCATGCGGCGAAGGCGCGTCAGGCTTTCTTCCATGCTGTAAAGGCGCGTGGGCGCAATATCGTAATGATCCGCTTTGCGGCGACGTTGCGGCGCGCCCAAAGCCGAGAGCAAATCATAAAGCGGCATATAATAGACAGGGTTTTCCTCAACCTCTCGTTTTTCAGGAATCCCACGCACGAAGAAATCCGCTCCCAACTGCGGCAACGCAAGCAATTCGTGCGAGGCCTTTTGCATGGCCTCAAGGCGGAGCAACTGAAACTTTAACGCCTCAGCCATATCGGCGGGATTGGCTTCATCCTCTTGCAATTCCGGCAGCAACAAACGCGACTTTAAATAAGCGAGCCATGCGGCCATGACCAGATAATCAGCAGCAATCTCAAGACGCATGGCACGCGCCGAATTGATATAATCCAGATATTGTTCGGCCAGCGCCAGAATGGAAAGCTTGGAAAGATCGACCTTTTGCTCCCGCGCCAGATTGAGGAGCAAGTCAATGGGGCCATCAAAGCCCTCAAAAGCCACGACAAGATCATGCGATGCCGCTGTTTCAGGCATGTTCTGCGGCGCGGTAATTTCAGGAGGGGGGGGGAGATTTTCACTCATAAGAACGTGCGAATCAAACCTGTTGTTTCAAGAAGGCGCGATTTTGCCCTCTATCGCCGCATGTTGCATCAAGAAAATTATGGCTCTTAGGCCAAACTTATTCCCCCATTTTGAGAAAGACCCTTTTTTATTCGCCGCAATTATGCACGAGCGTGCATAATATCATTGACAAACCGATTAATCGGCCTATACTGTTATGAGATTATGCTCATAACTAACCGCGAGAGATTTATGGTAAGGCCAAGAAAATGCAGACGTATTAGCATCAACCCCGTAGCTCGTTTTTACAAACCTCAAGGGGTTCCTGTCCGGAGCCTACGCATTGTCTGCTTAAAAGAAGAAGAGCTGGAAGCTCTTTCCTTGGCCGATATCAAAGAGCTGGATCACGAATCTGCTGCGGCTCTTATGAACGTATCCCGCTCAACCTTTTCACGCATCCTAGCCGAGGCGCGAAAGACCGTAGCGACAGTGCTTGTTGAAGGCGCGGCGCTCAAAATCGAGGGCGGCCATTTTAACCTTGATAACGAAGACACAACAACTGAAAGCATGAAAGGAACAAACAATGCCAGCAATGGATAAAACAGGGCCACTGGGAACAGGGCCGATAGGACGTGGTCGCGGCGGATGCCAGACCGCAGACAATAAGATTCAAGCCCCGATGGGACAAGGCCGTGGTGGACGCTGCCAAGGTAACGGACGAGGCCTCGGTCGAGGGCGCGGCTGTTACCAAGGCAACGGACGTGGCCAAGGAACCTTGTCGCGGGATGAAGAAATAGCTCTGCTTGAAAATCAAATTGCAACGGCGCAATCGCGACTCAACACCTTGAAATAAGACCAAGGCGTTAAAGACTAAAGCCATCGTGAATGAAGATTTAGCAAGCAGAAGCCCCCCCTGCGTCATCCGCTGTGCGAGAGGACGCGGGGGGAGCCTTCCGCTCAAAGTTAATGCCGTAACCCTTTGAAATAGAACGATTCACACCTGCTTTTAACCATAAACTAACCCCCATAAACTAACCCATTGATCTAAAACGATTCAGCAAACTTCGACCAACTTTGGATTTTAAAGTGCAACTTTATCTAATTTTAAGACTGCTCCTGTATTTTAGGGAAAGGGAAGCCTCTTTGCCCCTCACCCCCAAAACAGTTTGTTCTTCTCATGAATGAAGTCACCTCTATTACCTTTTTGACCGATATTCTTTCTGCTTCGGGGCACATCGCCTATCAGTGGGATTTAAAAATTGATCGCATCGTGTGGGGCGGCCCATGGCAGCAATTGTTTGGCCATGAGCGCGAGCAGCCCCCCATCAATGCGTTAGAGTTTTCAACCGTCATTTTACCCAACGATCATCACTTGATTTTTAACGACACCGCGCCGACGTTCAATCGCGAATACCGCCTTCGCACAGCAGACAACTCTTTCATCTGGGTGCAAGAGCATGGCACAACCGATTTTGAAAAAGGCCGCGCCATCCGTCAGCAAGGCATGATCCGCATCATTGAGGACGCGGAAAAGCAAAGCCCCTATGCCACAACCAGTTCGGATCGCGATCCTTTAACGGGTCGCCCTAATCGCGATTGCATGCTATCCCTGATTGAGAAGGTTCTTAAAACATCACGCGAAAATCGCCATCAAAGCTCTTATCTTGTCGTTGGCATCGATAAATTGGCCTTCGTCAACGAAGCCATGGGAACCAAAGCCGCCGATCACCTGATTTGCGCCGTTGCGGATCGCCTAAATGAGCTATGCCCCACCCGCGCCATTGTTGGGCGCGTGGCGGGGGATATGTTCGGCGTTCTTTTGCCCAATATGGCTCGCGATATGGAATCGCTAACAACGCGGATTTTGGCTAACTTCCATGACCACGCCCTGTCGGCAAGCGGAACATGCCTGCATCTATCCGTTTGCATCGGGACAATGCCGTTCGAAGGCACACAAAGCGATGCCGCCGAAATGATGATTCATGCCGAACAAGCCCTCTCTGAAGCGCGAGAGAAAGGGCGCGGCCAGAACGTAACCTATAGCGAATCCGCCCGCCGCGCCGAGCAAAACCGCGTCATTCTTGATATCTATGAGCGGGTCAAACAATCTTTGAAAAACGATACCGTCAAGTTGGCCTTTCAACCTGTCGTGGATGCCAAAACAGGCGAGGTTCTTTTTTACGAAGTCCTCTCACGCCTTTTCTATGACGATGGATCAGCCATTCCAGCGGGCGAGTTTATTCCTATCGTTGAGCAAATGGGCATGGCCACAGAGTTCGATGAACATGTGTTGAATCTCTCTTTGCGTGAACTGGAAGCCTGCGACACGCTCCGCCTCGCCGTTAACATATCGGGGCTGACAGCCGCCCTGCCCCATTGGCCACAGCACATCAAAGACAAACTATCATCGCGTCCCGATCTGGCACGTCGCCTGATTATCGAGATTACGGAAACCGCTGCCGTGATAGACATCGCCAAAATGAAAAATCTTGTGGAGGCTCTGCGCAGCTTAGGCAGCGAGGTGTCATTGGACGATTTCGGCGCAGGCTCTACCTCCATCCGCCATCTGCGCGATCTGGATTTTGCCATCATGAAAATTGATCGCGATTTGATTATCAATCTCACCACCAATGGCGAACAGCAACATCTTGTCCGTATGCTGATCGCTATGGCGCATGGCCTTGGCCTACGTTCTGTCGCTGAAGGCATCGAAGATGAAGCTGTCGCGCAGTGGCTCCGCGATGAGAATGTCGATATGCTGCAAGGCTATCATCTGGGAAGACCCTCATTCGAAAAACCGTGGCTCAGCGCCCTTGATCAACGCAAAGCCCCGTCCTCGGCATTTTTACAAGACGAGAAGACAAACGTCTTTTAATAACGCCTTAATCCGAATACACTTACGCGTCCTTGATTCGCGAGGTTTTTGTACGTTTTTAAGAGTGTCCTTCATCCATGTCCGATTTATTTCCAACAGGCTCTCCCCGCAAAGCCGATTCCTATGACGCCAACGATATTGAGGTTCTAGAGGGGCTAGAGCCTGTGCGCCGCCGTCCTGGCATGTACATCGGCGGAACGGACGAGGCCGCCCTGCACCACCTTGTCGCTGAAGTTTTGGACAATGCGATGGATGAAGCCGTTGCCGGTTTTGCCAGCCGGATTGAGCTGGAGATGGGCGCGGACAATCAAATCCTTGTGCGCGACAACGGACGCGGCATTCCCGTGGACAATCACCCCAAATTTCCTGGCAAATCGGCGCTTGAAGTGATCCTGACCACTCTTCATTCCGGCGGTAAGTTTTCTGACAAAGTTTATCAGACATCGGGCGGCCTTCATGGCGTTGGCATTTCTGTCGTCAACGCGCTGTCCGAGGCCATGACGGTTGAGGTCGCGCGCGACAAACAACTTTATGCGCAGCATTTCTCACGCGGCGCGCCACAGGGAAAACTTAAGAAGATGGGGGCCGTGAACAAGCGCGGCACAACGGTCATCTTTCAACCTGATACTGAAATTTTTGGCACGAAACTGCGTTTTAAACCCTCTACGCTTTATCGCATGGCGCGGTCAAAAGCCTATTTGTTTCGGGGCGTCGAAATCCGCTGGAAATGCGAGCCTTCACTCATTAAATCTGACGAGCATACCCCCACCGAAGCAACGCTTCACTTTCCGGGTGGCCTTGCCGATTATTTAACGTCCGCGCTGGGAGATCGCGCCACCGTCACACCACAAATCTTTAGCGGCATGGCAGACTTGCCCGATGGCAAAGGCAAGGTCGAATGGGCCGTGGCGTGGCCAGAGGACGGCTCTGGCTTTTGCCATTCCTATTGCAACACCATTCCAACGCCACAAGGCGGTACGCACGAATCCGGCCTGCGCTCGGCTCTATTGCGCGGCGTGCGCGGCCACGGAGAACTGCTGGGCAGTCGCCGCGCTGCCATCATCACGGGCGATGAAGTCTTTGGCGATGCCGCAGTACTCCTGTCGCTGTTTATCCGCGAGCCTCAATTCCAAGGGCAGACAAAAGACAAGCTCGCCACCGCCGAGGCCACACGCCTTGTCGATCAAGTCGTCAAGGATCACTTCGATCATTGGCTTTCTGCCGATCCGGTCAATGGCAAAGCCCTTTTAGACTACCTTGCCCTGAAAGCCGAAGAACGAGCACGCCTTTCCCAAGCCAAAGAAATGGCGCGCAAAACCGCCACGCGCAAGCTGCGGCTGCCTGGCAAATTATCTGACTGTTCGGCCACCAGCGCCGAGAATACTGAGCTGTTTTTGGTCGAAGGCGATAGCGCTGGCGGGTCAGCCAAACAAGCGCGCAACCGCGAAACGCAAGCCATCTTACCCTTGCGCGGCAAAATCCTCAACGTGGCCTCGGCCAGCGCCGACAAGCTGCGCGGCAATCAAGAAATCTCTGATCTGACGCTGGCGCTTGGCTGCGGCATGGGCAGCACGGTTGAGCTGAGCAAGCTGCGTTATGAGCGCGTTATCATTATGACCGATGCCGATGTGGACGGCGCCCATATTGCCTCGCTGTTGATGACTTTTTTCTATCGCGAAATGCCCGCGCTGATTACAGGCGGCAAGTTGTTTTTGGCACAACCGCCTCTTTATCGCATCACGCAAGGCAGCAACACCGTTTATGCCCGTGATGATGCGCATAAAGAAGAATTGCTGGAGACAACCTTTAGCGGGCGCGGTAAGATTGAAATCAGCCGCTTTAAAGGCCTTGGCGAGATGATGCCCGCGCAATTGCGTGAAACCACGATGGATCCGCGCTCACGCTCTCTTTTACGCGTGATTATCACCGAACCAGACTCACCCGACCGCCTTGACGACATCAAGGAAACGGAAGCG
The DNA here is from genome assembly GCA_020720905.1 of Micavibrio aeruginosavorus. Lineage (GTDB taxonomy): Bacteria > Pseudomonadota > Alphaproteobacteria > UBA9219 > UBA9219 > UBA8914. Next base: position 4,511 of record DYNT01000035.1, on the reverse strand, counting down.
CTTGTCGAAAAACTGATGGGCCGCAAACCTGAATTGCGGTTTCAATTCATACAAGAAAATGCGCGCTTTGTCCGTGAAGTCGATATTTAAGCCCAGAACATAAACCATTAACCTTTTCAATTCATACTTTCGTTTCCCTTTCCCTCTTTACAAAAAGGAGCGATCCCCATGACCGAGACAAAGATGACCATAACCGATAAAACTGGCAATCCCGCGCCGCTTGGGTTGCTTGGCTTTGGCATGACAACGGTACTGTTGAACTTTCACAATGCCGGTTTTTTTCCTCTTGATTCCATGATTTTGGCGATGGGGCTTTTCTATGGCGGTATCGCGCAAATTATCGCGGGGATCATGGAATGGCGTAAAGGCAATACCTTTGCCACAACGGCCTTTATCAGTTATGGCTTTTTCTGGCTTATCCTTGTTACGCTAATCCTTTTGCCCAAGACAGATTTAGGTATCGCCGCGCCGGAGAAAGACTCCTCTATGGCGCTGTTCCTTGTTCTTTGGGGGCTTTTCACGCTTGGCATGTTCAAGGCGACGTTCCTTCTTAATCGCGCCCTGCAATTTGCCTTTGGCACGTTGACCCTTTTGTTCTTTCTTTTGGCCTTGGGCGATGCGACAGGTTTGGAATCCATCACACGCCTTGCGGGTTGGGTTGGCATTGCGTGCGGCTTTTCAGCCATTTATGCAGGCCTCGCCCAAGTTCTTAACGAGGTGATTGGCAAAGTCGTTTGGCCGCTGGGTTATTATGTCAAGAAAAGAGGGCACTAAACCGTCCCTTTGAGCGCGTGATGAAAAAGGCCGTCGGTTCGAAAGGATCGGCGGCCTTTTTTTCTTTCGCCCTTTTTTTGCTTTATTCTTCTGCCATCACCTGCCAAACAAGAAGGCCTATCCTGTTTCGCTGAGGATGTTGATGCCCCGCAGACCGCCCAAAAAGAATTTTACGCTACGCTCTTTTTTCTCATGGGAAGGGCTTGGCAAATCCGCGCAAAAAACGCTCTCTTTCGTTGCCAAGGCTCTTGTCCTTTTGATGATTTGGGGGACGCTTTTGGGCGGCGCGGTCGTGGCTTATTACGCCTATGATATGCCGGATATCCGCCAAATCGCGCAGCCAGAGCGTCGCCCCGCCATCACGCTTTTGGCCGATGATGGAGTCATCTTCAAGCGCTATGGCGATTTGGCAGGGCAGCGGGTGACACTCAAAGATGTCCCTCCCAATCTGGTCAACGCCATTCTGGCTGTCGAGGATAGGCGTTTTTATAGTCATTTCGGTATGGATGTTTTTGGCCTTCTTCGCGCCTTTGTTCAAAACGTCCTCGCAGGGCACGTAGTACAGGGCGGCTCCACCCTGACGCAACAGCTTGCCAAAAACCTGTTTCTTACGCCTGAGCGCACCGTGCGTCGCAAGGTTCAAGAAATGCTTTTGTCCCTTTGGCTAGAGCATACGTACAGCAAGGATCAAATCCTGACGGCCTACCTCAACCGAGTCTATCTTGGCGCGGGGGCTTATGGCGTCGATGCGGCGGCTGAAGTGTATTTTGGCAAACCTATTAGCGCCCTTAATCTGCGTGAATGCGCCCTGCTGGCAGGGCTTTTGCGTGCGCCCTCGCGCTATGCGCCAACCAATAATCCGGCCGAGGCGGCGGCGCGCACCCGCGTTGTTTTGGCCGCTATGGCCGATGCGGGCTATATCGCCGAGGCTGACCAAACCTTGGCCGAAGTCTCCATCCCCTTGCCACGCCGCAAACCAGGCGCAGGTGGTGATGGGCACTATTTCGCGGATTGGATCGTCGATCAAGTGAACGCCTTGCTTGAAAATGCGCCGCAAGACATCGTCGTGATGACCACCATTGATTTGAAAATGCAACGTGTGGCTGAACGCAAGGTAGATGGCATCCTCGCCACAGAAGGCGCTGCACAAAAGGTCTCTGAAGCGGCGCTGATCTCTATGGCTCATGATGGCGCGGTACGCACCATGGTGGGAGGGCGCGATTACGGCGAAAGCCAGTTTAATCGTGGGACGCAAGCCATGCGCCAACCTGGATCGGCCTTTAAGCCCATCATTTACCTCGCCGCGCTGCGCCAAGGCCTCACGCCCGACACTATGTTTGAGGATGCCCCCCTTAAGATAGGCAAGTGGGCGCCTGCCAACTATGACGGCCAATATCGCGGCATGGTTTCTGCGCGGCAAGCTCTGGCGCAATCCATCAACACGGTCGCGGTGCGCGTTTTGCAAAGAGCTGGCCTTGATAACGTGCTGGATACAGCGCGAGCGCTGGGCGTGACCTCCCCGCTTGATCCTGATTTGTCGCTGGCGCTAGGAACAAACCTTATGACGCCGTTAGAGCTAACCGGCGTTTATGCCGCCCTTGCCACAGGTGGTCGCGCCGTCACCCCCTATGGCATTAAAGAAATCCGTAGCCATGATGGCAAAGTCCTTTATCGCCGCGAGGATGTCACGCTGCCCGTCACGGTAGAGCCGCAAGCCGTTGCTTCTTTAGTTTCCATGATGGGCGATGTCGTGCGTTATGGAACGGGAACACGCGCCTCGCTGGATCGCCCCGTGGCGGGCAAGACGGGCACAAGTTCGGACTATCGCGATGCGTGGTTTATCGGCTTCACAGGCAATCTGATCACAGGCGTATGGATGGGCAACGACAACAACAAGCCCATGAAAAAAGTGACGGGAGGCAGCCTTCCCGCCACCCTTTGGCACGACTATATGGTCGAAGCCGAAAGCGGCCAACCGGCGCGCAATTTTGGCGCAGGAACATCGCTTCACAATGAACCAACGGTTGAAGTTTTTCACGAAACGCCCCCTGATGGGCAAGAAAAAAAAGAAGAAAAAACAGATTCTTTGGGTGACCTGATCCGCAGCCTGACGGGAAGATAAAAATATCGCTTTTAAGATAAGGCTGCCGTATAGTGAGGCCTCCTTCCTTGATGACAATGTCCTTTTTCATGTCTTCTGCCTCACCCTTTATGCCACTGCCTTCTCGTCTTTTTACCGACGCAGTGGAGGCTCTGGCTTATGTGACCGAGCTTTATGCCGCCAACATCGCGGCCATACGCGATGCCTTTTCCAACTTCGTCGAAGGCCAAACGCCCCCCGCAAAAGTGGAGGCATTTTATCCTTGCCTAGCCCTTAAAACAACGCAGTTGACGCTTCCTGATACGCGCTTATCCTATGGCTTTGTGACAGAACCGCATCGCCACACCACCACGCTGACACGCCCCGATATTTTTGCCTCCTATTACTTGGAGCAATTTCAACAGCTCCTTAAAAACCATGCTGTCCCCCTAGAAATCGGGCTGAGCGCGACGCCGATTCCCATTCACTTCGCTTTTCAAAACGGCGCGCATGTCGAAGGCAGTCTGTCGCCAGAGCGCCTTGCCTTGCTTCGAGAAATTTTCGATGTGCCTGATCTTTCCGTGATCGATGATTCCATTGCTAACGGCACGTGGTTTTCTGAAAAAGCCGAAACCATGCCCTTGGCTCTTTTTACTGCGCCGCGTGTTGATTATTCGCTGCAACGCCTGCGTCATTACACAGGCACAGACGCAGAGCATTTCCAAAGCTTCGTGATCTATACCAACTATCAGTTCTATGTTGATGAGTTTGTCCGGCAGGGCAAAGAGATGATCGAAAAGCCTCTGCCCGATCAAATCGAACACCCCACCCGCCGTTATACCGAGATGGTGCAGCCAACCTTGCTCACAGCGCCTAGTGGTCGTCAAACCTTGCCGCAAATGCCAGCCTATCATTTGAAACGTGCCGACGGACGCGGCATCACGATGATCAATATAGGTGTCGGCCCCAGCAATGCGCGAACGATTTCGGATCACGTTGCCGTTTTGCGCCCCAATGCATGGATTATGCTGGGACACTGCGCGGGGCTGCGGCGCTCACAAAAATTAGGTGACTATGTTCTGGCGCACGCTTATGTGCGCGATGATCATGTCTTAGACCGAGAATTACCCTTATGGGTTCCCATCCCTGCGCTGGCCGAAGTGCAACGCGCCATCGAAAGCGCGGTGGCGCACGTCACGGGACACGCGGGGTATGATCTTAAATCTGTCATGCGCACAGGCACGATTGTCTCCACCGACAACCGGAATTGGGAGATTGCAGGCTATACAAAACTGGTGGAGCAATTTTGTCAAAGCCGCGCCATCGCGCTGGATATGGAATCGTCCGCGATCGCGGCCAACGGTTATCGCTATCGCGTGCCTTATGGCACTTTGCTTTGTGTGTCAGATCGTCCCATGCATGGGGAAATTAAGTTACCGGGCATGGCCTCCGATTTTTATCAAAAGCAAGTCAACCAACATTTGGCCATCGGCCTTAAGGCCATCGACCTTCTGCGCGAGATTGGGTTTGAAGCCTTGCATAGTCGTAAGCTTCGTAGCTTTACCGAAGTCGCGTTTCGATAAATAGCTTCCGCAAAAAGATGATTCAGAAAAGTGTTTGTTTTCAAGGGGATGCTTGGGGTCTTCGATTTGGCCAG
>DYNT01000034.1 GCA_020720905.1 Micavibrio aeruginosavorus | reverse complement strand
TATCACTTTGCATCGTTTGTGACCCCCCCACCTATGAAAACTAAGACTTACTCGCGTAAGCCTAAGTTTTCATTTCCTCCCCCGCAAGGGGGGAGGGATACCATTGTCCTTGCAAAAACAGCGTGTCAAAAACCCACTCTTCATTCACGAGGACTTCTTCATTCACGAGGACTATAGTATAAAAAGAAAACAAACGGGGGGGGCGGGGATCCCCTTTGTTTCTTTTATCCCGATCTGAAAAGCCTGACCGCCGCGTCTTTTTCAAATAAATAAAGAAGGATGCGTAAGGCCTTGCCGCGTGGAGTCTCTAATTCGGCATCTTGGGCTAAAATCACCTTGGCATCGTCATGCGCGATGGCCAAAAGGTCGTGGTCACGGGCAAGATCGGCCATGCGAAATTCTGGCAAGCCGCTTTGCTTTGTTCCTAAAAGCTCACCTGGGCCGCGCAGGCGCAAGTCCTCCTCGGCAATCACAAAGCCGTCTTCGGTTTCGCGCATCATCTTAAGCCGCGCCTTGGCGATGACGCCCAAGGGCGCTTGGTACATAAGAAGGCAGGTGGACTTATCCGCGCCACGCCCGATGCGCCCGCGAAGCTGGTGAAGCTGCGCAAGGCCAAAGCGCTCGCTGTGTTCAACGATCATGAGCGAAGCGGCAGGGACATCAACGCCGACTTCGATCACTGTTGTGGCGATCAGCAGCTTGATTGTGCCGCTGGCAAAGGCGGCCATGACGTTTTCCTTGGCCTCAGATGACAAGCGGCCATGCACAAGGCCGACTTTATCCGCGCCAAAGCGCTTGGCGAGAATTTCGGCACGCTGCGTGGCGGCGGCAAGGTCGCTTGTCTCGGATTCCTCGACCAAGGGACACACCCAATAGGCCTGCGCGCCTTTGGCCAGCCTACGGCCTACGCCTTCGATGACCTCATCAAGGCGCACCATATCGATCAGGCGCGTATCAATGGGCTGCCGTCCTGCGGGTTTTTCGGTGAGGCGTGAGACATCCATATCGCCAAACGCGGTGAGGGTGAGCGTGCGCGGGATGGGCGTGGCGGTCATCACAAGGATATCGACACCGTGACCTTTTTCAGAAAGCTGCAAGCGTTGATGCACGCCAAAGCGGTGCTGTTCGTCCATGACGACAAGGCCGAGATTGGCAAAGGTGACATCGTTTTGAAACAGCGCGTGCGTGCCGATAATAAGTGGGAGGGAGCCATTTCCTAGCGACTCCAATGTTGCTTTACGTTCCTTGCCGCGTCCTTTGCCAACCAAAAGGCCGATGGCCATGCCCAGTGGCTTTAAAAACTCTTGCAGCCGTTCGTAATGCTGCCGCGCAAGGATTTCGGTGGGAACCATCAAGGCGGCCTGAGCGCCGGACTCCACGGCTTGCAGCATCGCCATCAGCGCGACGATAGTCTTGCCAGACCCAACATCGCCTTGCAAAAGGCGCAGCATCCGGCGCGGCGCGGCCATATCCTCGCTGATTTCTTGAATCGCTTTTTGCTGCCCATCTGTCAGCGTAAAGGGCAGGGTGGAGGTGAGTTTGCCTTGCAGCTTTTTTGTGCCAGCGAAGGCGCGGCCTCCTGCTTGGCGGTGATGGCGGCGGATCACAGCCAGCGCCAGTTGATCGGCCAGAAGCTCATCATACGCAAGGCGGCGATGGGGGGGGGATACACTCTCGCCGTCATTGCGAGGAGCGGAAGCGACGAAGCAATCCAGCGGCGCGGCGTCTGTCGCGCATGAGAGCCTTGTGCCTCGCAGACGCTCGGCAGCTGGATCGCCACGCTCCGCCTTCGGCTCCTCTCGCGATGACGGATTATTTTGGGGATTATGCGCCCCCCTCATCGCCTCTTTCCAACTTGGCCAGCCTTCGCGCTTCATCAGCGGCGCATCGTTCCATTCGGGCAAGTCAGGAAGGCGATCTAACGCCTGCTGCGCCACCTTATGCACCATCTTGCGGCTTAGGCCTTCGGTCAAAGGATAGATAGGCTCAAGCTGCGGGATTTCGCTTGCGCGTGAGACGGGGAGGGCATAGTCGGGATGACTCATCGTCCAGCCGCGCCCGAACCTCTCTAAATTGCCGCTGACGACCAAAGGCACGTTGGTGGGATAAAGCTTGGTCAGATAATCGCCCTTGGCCGTGAAGTAGGTGAGCGTGATATCGTCGCTGCCGTCAGTGCCGATAATGCGGTAGGGTTTGCCCTTTTGCTTATTGGGGATGTGTTCCGCCACGGTCAAGGTTAGCGTTGCGACACGGCCTTGCTGAGCGTGTTTCAACTGGGGCGTATAGGTGCGATCAATCACGCCGATGGGCAGATGCCACAGAACATCGACAACCTTCGCCCCACACAGCCGTTCATATAACGGCGCAAGCTTCGCCCCCACGCCCTTCAGGGTCGTTAGCGGCGCAAACAAAGGAAAAAGAACACTTGGACGCATGGGCTTTCTATACCACGTCAATGTGAGCTTATGAGAATGATCTGCTTTAAGTGTGGGTTCAGAAAAATTAACCAACATTATTAACGTGTTGTCAACCAATACCATGAGAGAATGCTTTTGCGAATCAAATTTGATCACGTTTTTATTTGGCGAAAGGATAAAAAATGCTAACATCGGTGCATAGCTATCCGCCTTTTTTAAATCAGGGCGCTTTTAGAAATATGACCGGAACCATGCCAATGACAACCATAAAGAAACGCGTTCACGTTCCCCGTGAGCTTGCCCTGCCAGAGGGAGAAACGATCTTTGGTTTTGACCCAGACGAGGTTCCTGGTTTAACGGTTGATGATATTGTTCAAAGATCTGTGGCAATAGGGGCGAAGCCCACTCAATATGACTGGCATTTGTTTATAAGATATGGGTTTGATCCCGAAATGCCCCCAAAGCCGCAAGGCGGAGCTTCTTTGCTCAATCACAAAAGAAACGCGCTCTAACTGATTTCCCCCGCTCGTTTTCTATCATTCATTTTGACGGATGGTTTTTATGACTCATAATGCCTTCTTTCCAGAAAAGCCCAATTGTTATCGTGACCGTGCCCAATTGGCGGCGGCGGCGATCAATGTTTTTTGTCCTGTTGGCAATAAAGAAAAGTATCGTGGTAATGCGTTCATGGATTTTGTGTGGGATTATGATCATTTGCCATATTTCACACTTGAACATGGTCTTTCTGAATTAAAGAGCTCTGGGCATGTTGCTGCCCGTCTTCAGAACGCAAAGATGAATTGTAAATCTGAAGACATGTTTGAACTTGGTCTTTTGCAAATTCATCATAGACTCGGCTCAATTGAAAGCGTTGCCAAGGATCATAGAAGCCTTAGTGATGTGCAGAACATTCGATTGTCAAGAATGGCAAAAGAATGAGCGGAGGCTAATCGCAATCTGAAAGCAACCCAAAAAGAACTTCAGGAAACTAAGGCAGAGCTTATCAAATCTAAGAAAACCGCTAGAAGGAGATTCTGGGCGGGTGCAGCGCTTTCTGTGACAGGCATTGTTATTGGCGCGGCCATCAAATTTGGTGCTTTTGATAAAGCTGAGAAAAAGGTTGAAGACTTCTTTCGCGATGCGCCGCAAAAAGAGCGCATCTTGAAAGGCTCCCCCTTACCGACCCTGCCTTTGACGGGGGAGGGGCAGCGTTTTGTGTTGCCGCCTATGCGCTCGTCAAGAAAAGAGAGGGTGATTGAACACTTCACATGACATGCTCTTTTTAAAACGCTCTATCCCTCCTTGATTTTATCAAGGACAAGTTGATAGCCCTTATAGTTTTCTTGCTCTAAGAAACGAGCCACACGGCCAATGGTTGTGACGCTGACCCCCGTTAATTGGTGGATGGCGCGATAGGATAAGCCGCCTTCGCTTAGCAAGCGGGCAACCCACCAGCGTTCGGCCATGTCCGATAGCTCCTTGGGCGTGCAAAGGTCATAGAAGAATCGGCAACATTCGTCCGCGTCCTTTAATGTTATCAGCGCTGCAAAAAGCTCTTTTTCTATCGCGTTTTCTTTGGGCTTGTTGGAGCCCGTGCTGCTGGTGCGGGTGTGGCGTTGTTCGGGCATGACGAATCCTTTTGCTCTGTGCTAGGCTTTTTCCGGCTCCTTCTGGAAAACATAGCATTTCTGAAGGGGGGCTGCTACCCTTTCCCTGTTCTTTTGCAAGCAAGGTTTCTTGATGTTCTTTCCGCCTGACCTAGCCTCCAATTTCATTGCAGCCCTTAAACCGTTATGGGAGGCGGATTACCCCGATCCTATCAAGCTGCGCGGTCTTTGGACTATGCTCAACGGCCTGCAAGGCGCGGTGCTGGGGCAGCATCTTTTGCATCGGATTGGCAACAAGGTTTTCGCGGGGCCTTTTCGCGGGATGGAGCTTTCTCCCGCCATGATGCAAAAGCACCTTCCGCCCCTTTTGCTGGGAACGTATGAGTGGGAATTGCATGATGCCATCGAGGCAGCTATTGCGAGACCCTATAAAAACATCATCAATATCGGCTGTTCTCAAGGGTATTACAGTGTCGGCTTGGCGATGAGGCTGCCTTCCGCCACAATCTTTGCCTATGATGCGGATGAGGAAGCGCAGGCCGATTGCAAGGCTCTTGCGGCGCTTAACAATGTCGAGGAACGCATCATAGTCGGCGGCGCGTTCACAGGCGCGATGTTTGAGACCATGGCGGATGAGGACACGTTGATCTTTATGGACGTTGATGGCGGCGAACATGATCTCCTTAATCCTGATAATTTTCCTGCTTTGAAAAATACGGATGTGATTGTTGAATTGCATGATGCTTTGCAGGCCGGTTTATCAACGGTGATCCCTTTGCGTTTTGCCGCGACGCATAATGTACGGGTGATCCCCAATGCGCCGTTCAGCTTTCCTTTGGATAAAATACTGGGGCCTGATTATATCCCCGATCATTTCGATAATCTTTTGGCAACGTGGGAGGGACGTATAGGTCCGACGCCGTATGGCGTTTTTATTAAAAAATGATGGGCTATCAATCCATTGTCTTATTTTTTGGCAGGGGAAGAAAAAAGAACAAAAAAAGAACTTGCCAGCTGGGTTGAATGCTGGTAAGTTGAGAACAAAGCAGAAACATAACGATTCTCGTGAAAAGGAAAAAACCATGGCTTCCAAGACTGTTTCCACCCTTCATGTCGTTGAAAAAACACATCAGGATCCTGAACGCCAAAAGGCTTTGGATGCCGCGCTCAGTCAGATTGAGCGCGCCTTTGGTAAGGGCTCTGTGATGAAGCTGGGAGCACAAGAGGGGATAGGGGAAACCGAAGTCATTTCGACAGGATCGCTGGGGTTGGATATTGCGCTTGGTATTGGTGGGTTGCCTCGTGGGCGTGTGATTGAGATTTATGGCCCCGAAAGCTCTGGCAAGACGACGCTGGCTCTTCATGCTATTGCACAGGCGCAAAAGAACGGCGGCACATGCGCTTTTGTTGATGCGGAACATGCGCTGGATCCGTCCTATGCACGCAAGCTTGGCGTTAATATCGATGAATTGCTGATTTCTCAACCCGATGCGGGGGAACAAGCGCTTGAGATTGCCGATACGCTTGTGCGGTCGGGCGCTATTGATATTCTGGTGGTGGATTCTGTTGCCGCGCTTGTGCCCCGCGCTGAATTGGAAGGCGAAATGGGCGATTCCCATGTTGGTCTTCATGCGCGTTTGATGAGCCAAGCCTTACGCAAGCTGACGGGCTCCATCTCTCGCTCGAACTGCATGGTTATTTTCATCAATCAAATCCGCCTGAAGATCGGCGTGATGTTCGGCAATCCAGAAACGACGACGGGCGGCAATGCCCTGAAGTTTTATGCGTCCGTTCGCCTTGATATTCGTCGCATTGGCGCGATTAAGGATCGTGATACCGTGGTGGGCAACCAAACGCGCGTGAAGGTCGTGAAAAATAAAATGGCGCCTCCCTTCCGCGTTGTTGAATTTGATATCATGTATGGCGAAGGCGTTTCGAAGGTCGGTGAGCTTATTGATTTGGGTTCACAAGCGGGCGTTGTCGAAAAGTCCGGTGCTTGGTTTTCATATGATGGCGTGCGCATCGGGCAGGGGCGTGAGAACGCCAAGCAGTATCTGCGTGATAATCCGGAAATGGCCGCCTCTATCGAAAACAAAGTCCGCGCCAACGCAGGACTCGTTGTGGAAGCAATGCTCAAGGGAATACCAGAGCATGATGAGGCAGAGGCCTAAGGCCTCTTGTTCGTCCTTCTTAAGGGGGGGGCCGAGCAATATATTTTTTCCTGATGATGCAAAACATCACGTTAAATGTGGTGTTAAATGTATAGTCCGTCCGCTTGAAAACCCGAAAAATTTTTCTCCGCCGTGCCGCATAAATCAAAGAAAAACAAACAACCACGGCCAAAAATTTTCGGGTTTTCAAGTGGACGCAGTATAACACCAAACTCAATCTGTTTTTTTGCGGTTGTTTCCCTGATCTCCACTTTGTCAATTTGTACGTTGGGGCGGTTGGATGAAGCTTTTGAAGAAATGAACAAGGTTGATGACGCCTCTGAAAAAGTCATTGAGGCCTTGACTGAGCTTGGTCGGCGTCTTGAGGAGAGCAGTCGCAGGGAAGGGTAGGTGGCATAGGCAGGCGTTTTATCTTCCCCAAAACAGGACCGGTGGCTATAGGGCGTATGGTTAATTTATTGGAATGGAACAAAAAACCTATCTTTTATCGTTTTGTGACCACCTTTCTTTCGAAAACGAAAGAAAGAATGATGTCAAGGCTTGACTCATGCCGTTATGACACTATACTGCGCGCCTTGGCTCTTTTGTGTGAGAGCCGAAACTCTTGTTACGTCCAAGCGATTCTTTTATCATCTTATGATGGGTTTTGCGCAACTTTAAAGAAGAATGCCTCGGCCACCAATCGTCAGGTTAGGTGATCGGGTTGTTTTTGCGTTCTCTTGATTGACAGGTGTTGGAGAGCACTAAGGAGAAAAGAGCGGATCGTTTTTTGATCGTTGGTCAAAAAGGGGTCTTATGAGGCTGGGAGCTTCCTTTGCTTGCCGCAGGGCGTGTAGTAGGAAGCGTTTGAACCGGTCGTTTTAAATTGAGGAGAGCCACGTGGCCCGTATTGCAGGCGTTAACATTCCAGCCGGTAAGCCTTTGCACATCGCATTGCGTTACATTTATGGAATTGGTCCAACAAACTCACTAGAGATTTGTGGACGTATTGGGATCGCTCCAGAAAAGCGCGTTAATCAATTGACTGAAGCCGAGCTTCTTCGTATTCGCGAAGACATCGATAAGAACTATAGGGTTGAAGGCGATTTGCGCCGCGAAGTCTCTATGAACATCAAGCGTCTGATGGATCTGGGGTGCTATCGCGGTTTGCGTCATCGCAAGGGATTGCCCGTTCGTGGCCAACGCACGCATACCAATGCGCGGACGCGTAAAGGTCCTGCCAAGGCCATCGCTGGCAAAAAGATCGCAACCCGTAAGTAAGGCCTGCTGACCTTGCTTGTTGCCTCGCCTGTGGGCGGGGTATCGATGACATCAAAAGAAAATGGATTAAAAAAATGGCCGCAAAAGAACAAAAAAAGGGCAAACCAGTCGCCCGCACGCGTCGCCGCGAGAGAAAAAATATCGTCAGTGGCGTCGCCCATGTCAATGCAAGTTTCAACAACACCATCGTGACAATCGCTGATGCCCAAGGCAACACGATCGCGTGGTCGTCTTCGGGGCTGATGGGCTTTAAGGGCTCACGTAAGTCAACTCCTTACGCGGCGCAGATGGCGGCTGAAGACGCTGGCAAGAAAGCCATGGAACATGGCGTGCGCACAGTTGAAGTTGAAGTGAAGGGGCCTGGTTCAGGTCGCGAGTCGGCGCTGCGCGCCCTTCAGTCGGTTGGGTTTACGGTCACGACCATTCGTGATGTGACGCCCATTCCCCACAATGGTGTTCGTCCCCGTAAACGTCGTCGCGTTTAAGGGTTTTGTCGCTTAGTTGTATTTTTTACTCGAACCAATGAGGTCGATCCGTGTTGCAAAAGAATTGGAAAGCGCTCATTCAGGCCAGCAAACAAGTTACCGTTTCGGAAAATCCGACCCGTTATGCTTCTTTGGTGATCGAACCGCTTGAACGCGGTTTCGCGTTAACGCTTGGAAACTCTCTTCGTCGTATTTTACTGTCGTCGCTGCAAGGCGCGGCGGTGACGTCCATTCAAATCGAAGGCGTCTTGCACGAGTTTTCGTCCGTTCTAGGCGTGCGTGAGGACGTGACCGACATCATCCTCAATGTCAAAATGTTGGCGTTGTCGATGCATGCGGAAGGAATGCGCCGCATTCGTTTGCATGCGCATGGCCCTTGCGAGGTTCTGGCAGGGCAGATTGAAACAGGCTCAGACGTTGAAATCATGAACCCTGATCTTGTGATCTGCACGCTTGATAAGGGCGCTCACTTGAACATGGAAATGACCGTTGAAACGGGCAAGGGCTACATTCCCGCCTCGGCGCTGCGTAAGGAAGATACGCCCATCGGGCTTATCCCCGTCGATGCGCTTTTCAGCCCCGTGCGTAAGGTTGCCTATAAAGTTGATAACAGCCGCGTCGGTCAAGTCACCGATTATGACAAGCTGACGCTTTCGATTGAAACCGATGGCTCGATCACGCCCGAAGACGCCGTAGCCGTGGCTGCGCGTATTTTGCAAGACCAGCTGCAACTCTTCATCAACTTTGAAGAGCCTCGCGCTGCTGTCCCGCAAGAACAAAGCGTGGGCGATCTGCCGTTCAATCGCAACTTGCTGCGCAAGGTGGATGAACTGGAATTGTCCGTTCGCTCGGCCAATTGCCTGAAGAATGACAACATCGTTTACATTGGCGATTTGGTTCAAAAGTCAGAAAACGAAATGCTTCGCACCCCGAACTTTGGCCGTAAGAGCCTTAATGAGATCAAGGAAGTTTTGCAGCAAATGGGCCTTGGCCTTGGCTTGCAGATTCCCAATTGGCCACCAGAAAATATCGAAGATTTGGCCAAGAAGCTTGAAGAACCATTCTAAGAAGTATTTAGCATTCGGCATTCAGCATTCAGGCTGAGTGTCGGGTGCGAACCCTTCCGTTATTCTGTTTATTCAGGCGGAAGGATATTGACATCGTCTCCTGCAAGAGCGCCATGGTGGCGTAGCACAGGGGACCCATCATAAAGGGAGAAAGTCGCTATGCGTCACGGTATGAAAGGTCGTAAACTCAACGTCACAAGCAGCCATCGTCAAGCGATGCTCGCCAATATGATGTGTGCGCTGATCAAGCACGAACAAATCAAGACAACGCTTCCCAAGGCGAAAGAACTTCGCCCCGTCATCGAAAAGATGATCACGATTGGCAAAAAGGGAACCCTTGCGGCTCGCCGTCAGGCCTTTTCGACGCTTCGTGACGACGCGATGGTCGCCAAGCTGTTTTCTATTCTTGCCGAACGCTATAAGGCGCGCGCGGGCGGTTATACGCGTATTTTACGGGCGGGCATTCGTTACGGCGACGCGACAACGATGGCTTTTATTGAGTTTGTTGATCGTGACCCTGAGGCCAAAGGCAAAGACAGCGGCTCCGTGATCGTCAAGACGGACGAAATGGAAACAGAGGCGGCGGAATAAAGCAGGCGTCTACGAATTGACGCAAAAAGAAACAAGAAAATGGGATGCCAGCCTGCGCTGGCATGACGCAGGTGTTTAAAATTAAACACAACCCCGTCATCCCCGCGAAGGCGGGGATCTCATTTGGTTTTTTCTGCAAATCATTTCGCGTGCTGTTTGATATAGAGCACCTCGTGTTTAAAACTTTAAGAGAAGGGGGCTTCGAAGATGTTCAACAAAAATATCGGTAAGGCTCCTTCTTTTTTTCTGCTGCTCACCGTGATCGTGCTTCTTGGCGCTTGCAGTGCTGCGCCTCAGAAAAACACAAGCTACACCAGCTCTAGCGGCGTTGTGACGATGCTGGATAATGACCAAGAATCCTGTGCCCGTTCCTGTAACGCAGACTTTGATCGTTGCAGCGAAAGTAGCGCGGCGCAAAGCCCCGTAGGGCGCGGCCAAATGACGGGCATCTTCGGCGCTCAGGCCGATTGCAAAGACTCCCTGAAAGCCTGCTTCTCCCGTTGCAAAGCGCGATAGGGCTGATTGCGAAAGCCCACCCCCTCATGTCCTCCGGCATCGTCAAACAAAGCGATAAAATCGGCATTATCGTATCGATTATAACCGCTGCCGTTTATGGCCTTTATCCTGCCGCAGCGCGTGGCGCGTACGCGG
>DYNT01000033.1 GCA_020720905.1 Micavibrio aeruginosavorus | reverse complement strand
AACGCTGCTGCCGTTTTTCCAATGGTGTTCGAACTGTTGGCGGAACGCATCGGTAGCGCCGTCTTTTTCGTGATGGCTTTTGCGGGGACGATGCCAAGTGGCGTTCTGGCTAAACTCATCGTAACGGCATGGCTTGCCAAGACCCTTTACGAAACGCTTTTTCTCCCCCTCACGACGCTCGCCGTAAAGAAGCTTAAAACACTAGAAGGTATCGAGCACTTTGATCGTCATGCCTTAGAGGTTTTGAAGTTTTAATGTGTGATGGCCTCGTCCCCCCAGCGGTACATTCTGCCGCTTGGGGGGTAGGGAACGAAGGCGGGCTATTGGCATCCTCTTGATATTGTTTGCCAATGATTCTGGCACGCCCTTTGCTTATACTCTAATGCTATCGAGCAGATTCACGCGAACGGTTGGCGGAAAACCCCGCCAATTTTATCGCGAGCTGCTCTTGCGAAGGGATTTTCATGAGCACCGTTTCTGCCGCTAACTCGATCCAGCAAACCAATGATGCCTATCTGGCGCAGCTGAAGGCTGCGCGAGCGGCTGCTGCATCGTCTGCCTCTTCTACGGAAACCTTTGCGGATTCCCTGTCATCGGCGCAGCAAGCTTCGCCCCTTCCTTTTACGCCGCTTCCGCCGCCAACCGCGTTAACGGCAGCGCCCAAAACAGCGGCGGTTACGCCTGCGCCCCTTTCCGCGCCCGAGGCTTTGGCCGAAAAAAGCAACGCCCCTGATGAGGTTGCAGTGGCAGAGGTTAGCCGCCGCATTGAGCCTGGCAGTCCCGAAGACACAACGAACGTCCCAACAACAGATGACGATTTAAGCGTTGATGATCTTGTTGATCTTCTTAATCCTTTGCAGCATATCCCCATCATAGGCACAATTTATCGCGCTGTGACGGGCGATGCGATTAAACCCGATGTGCAAGTAGCGGGAAGCCTTCTTTTTGGCCTTGCAACGGGAAGTATTTTGTTAAGCGCGGCGTCGGGCATTGCCAGCGCGATCTTTGAACAAAGCACAGGCGAAGAACCAACGGTACAGGTGGCGCGCGCCCTCTTTGGTGATGAGGATACCGTGCAGTTGGCTGCCGCCGAAACGACCGCAATTGAAGAGGCCGATGCCGTCGATGCCGCGCAGGTGGCTGAGGTGGCCGCTTCTGATACGTTGAAGCTGGCTGAAGCCTTGCCACAGCAGCCAACCGCCACCGAGCCCCTCCAGCCAGAATCTCTGTCCGCCACAACGACAGCTTCGGCAAGGGCGGCTCCTGTTGGCTTGCTGGCTCAAACAGGTGGTATGCGCATCGGCAACACCATCTATGCCAGCCCACAGGTGCGTTCTGCCGCTCGCATCACATCGGACACACCGTCAAAGAAGGCTGAACCTACCTCTGTCCCCGCACAAGCAACAACCTTGGGCGATGCGATCCATCAGCAAGCCTTGGCGGGACAAACGGGGCAATCGTTGCCGCCAGAGCTTATTCAAGACATGATGCTTAAAGCACTGGACAAATACACGGTCGCGCAAAACATGTCGGTCAGACCCGATACCGTGACGGCGAGTCAATAGACCTCTTTCGTCATCCCCGCTTTCGCGGGAATGACATCGGTTTAAAAGGTTATGCAAGATGTCTAATAGCGTTTGTACCATAAAATTTTTATGAGATTTTTGTGGGCGCTTTTCCCCAAACAAAAACCCCGCCGCTCTTTCGAACGACGGGGTTTTTATTTTAAGCTAAAAGAAGCTTACTTCTTTTTAGCAACAGGAGCCTTAGCCTTCTTGGCAACAGGCGCTGGAGCAGGGGCTTCTACAGGAGCAGCAGCGGCTTCAGCATCGGCAACGACAGGCATTGTGTCAACTTCGACATCAACGCGGCGGTCGGGTTGCAGACACTTGATCAACTTAGCCTTAGACATTTTCTTGGGGCAATCCGTTGCAGGAGCGCTATCGCCAAACCAACGGGTTTCAACAACCTGCGCATTCACAATGCCCTTCGAGACAAGGTACTTGCGAACAGCATCGGCGCGTTTCTTGGAAAGCTTTTCATTGGCTGTGGCGCTGCCGATACGATCGGCATAACCAGCAACACGAACGGCAACAACGCTGTTGCCTTTGGCCTTAATGTCGGTGGCCAAAGCATCCAAAGCCGTACGGCCATCCTTGGTCAACGTGGATTTGCCAAAGCCGAAATAAACCGACTTGATTTCCATCATAGGAGTAACGTCGCCGCCGCAGTTGTCTTTGTTCGTTGTCCATTGCGTGCGAAGGCAATCGCCGCTCATTGTTTTAACGGGGGTTCCGTTTGAATCGCGAACGACATCAAGGTTGCTCGCTTGTGCCGAAGCAGATCCCATACCGAAAGCCAGAACGGCACCGGCAAGCAAAAGTTTCACAGAATTCTTCATGAGTTTCTCCATAAGGTAAGACTAAAGCCCGTCAGACATGGCAGCTTGGGGCGGATTTGGCAGAAGCAATTATCGCGCAATCTCATTAAAAAACGATTACGTCTTGGCTTCAAGCCATAAAATGGGTTCCTTGTGTCGTTTTCGACTCGCATCGCGCCTTTTAAGTCACACTTTTGGGCCTGAAAGGGTTCTTTTAGGGTGGAATCTCCTGTGGTAGAATAATGATTCGTTATGATTCCTTGACCTTTAGGCTCCCCCTTGAACCGCTTTGCCATCGCACAAATCGCTTTAGAGCAAGAAACAGAAGGCGCTGCCTTTGATCTTGATGATCCGTTTATTGGCCTGTTGGGGCAAAAAGCGGGGCGCGACGATCTATGGCTTGGCAAAGCGGCGGCACGCTATACCAGCTATCCCCCCGCGACGGCGTTTGAGGATGGGGTGACGGTGCAGACCTATCGCACCGCGCTGGAGCGCCTTGCGCCGGAAGAGCCGCTCTCCCTTTACCTGCATATTCCCTATTGCCGTGCCCTGTGCCTTTATTGCGGTTGCCATACGCAGGCCACGCAAAATCATGAACAAGTGTCCACGTATCTTGGCTCTGTTCATCGTGAGCTTGAGGGGATCGCCCTCACAGCATCCCGCCCGCGCCGCGTGAGCCACGTCCATTTCGGCGGCGGCTCGCCCAATATGATGTCGGAAAAAGATTTGGGGTTGATGCTGGGGGCGCTCTCGCGCCGCTTCGCCCTTGATGATGCCACAGAAGTTGCGATGGAGCTTGACCCCCGCCTCATCACGCGGGCGCAAGCGCAAGCTTTGGGCATGCTGGGCATTACGCGCGTGTCTTTGGGTGTGCAGGATTTTGATCCTGACGTGCAAAAGGCCATAGGCCGCATCCAGCCTTTTGATCAGGTGGAGCGTGCCTGCGCCCTTTTGCGTGAGGCGGGCATTCGCAAGATCAACCTTGATTTAATGTATGGCCTGCCCCTTCAATCGCCGCCTTCGGTCGCGCAAACGGCCTTGCAGGCGCTTTCGTTAAGACCCGATAGGATTGCGCTGTTTTCCTATGCCCATGTGCCGCAAGTCAAAAAGCACCAACGGGTTTTAGAGCAATATATCCTTCCTGGCCCCTATGCCGCTTTGGCGATGGAGGGCGCGGCACGCGCCGTCTTGCGTGAGGCAGGCATGGTTGAGATTGGCATGGATCATTTTGCGCGGTCTGCGGATTCGCTGGCCAAGGCGCTGAAATCCGGCAAGCTGCATCGCAATTTTCAAGGCTATACGGATGACCAAGCCCCCACTATGTTAGGCGTTGGTGCCAGCAGTATTGGGCGCATGACCCAAGGCTATTTTCAAAACGAGCGGAACGGCGCGGCGTACCAAGAGCGCGTTCGTGCCGAAGGTTTTTCCGTCACGCGAGGCCTTCGCTTGAAGGGGGAGGACAAACTGCGCGGCGCGATCATCGAATCCTTACTTTGCATGATGAAGGTGAATCTGGAGAGCCTTTGCCGCGCCCACGACTATTCTCTTAGTGTTTTAAGAGACTCTTTTGAACGGCTTAAACCATTTGAAGCGGCAGGGCTGGTTAAGCGTGAGGGCTACACCATAACCCTCGCCACGCCGCATCGCATGGCGGTGCGCGTTGTGGCCGCGCTGTTTGATACAACGACGCTGGCCAAGGACGCGCCGGTATCACGCGCAATGTAGCTTAATGCCAACTGCCCGATGAACGGACACCTTTGTTTTTGTCATGGACAGTCCTTCCCCCTAGCGTCATCTTGCACGAAGCGACGCGTGAGCGTCGCGCAGATGCGGGACCCAGCCTGCCTTGCCGAAGCTGCGACGCAGCGTAGGCAGGTTGAAAGCTTTTTCCTTTTTCACAAAACCACAAAATCGTCCCCAGCCCCTTGGGTCCCGCATCTGCGCGTTTGACGCGGTCAAACGCTCCGTGCGGGATGACGAGAGGGGGACGTCTGGCTCTCTCGCGCCATCCGCTGTGCGGGATGACGAGGGGGTGGGACAGGAGCGGCCTGTCAAAGATTTATAAGTCCTTTTATAGGGCTGTTGGTATAAGAAGGGGCTCCGTCATGCTGCCCCACCCTGCAAAACGCGAGCCTAAACGGTCGCCATACCCGCGCATGTGACGCATTGTGGCCATGCTTTGATCCAGCCCGCCTAAAACGGTTGTCATCGCTGTTTGAAATGCGGCAAAGGTGTTTTCTCTTGCCGCGCAATAGATCCAGTTTTTTTCCTTTGTCGCATCGGGCAAGACAAGGCCTATCGCCGTATCATGCACGATATGATGGGGGGGGAGTTTTTTTAAAAGCGCGAGAAAGGTTTTCTCGGCCAGTGTTTCTTTTTCTGGCTTGAACAGGCTTTTGGCGCTCAGTGTTTGGATAATATGGGGCAAGGCGTCCTCACACGACCATGTGCGCTGCTGTAGCGCCGTGGCATTCAGGGCGCTGGCACGCTCGCTCATCTCGCTTAAATACAGAAAGTGGATCATCTGCGCGATTTCTTCTTGCAGCTTTTGATCCACAACAGCCAGATCATCGCGCTCGCGCTCTTCCGTGGCATCGCCCATCATAATCATCGTCACGCGATACCCGCCCGCCCGCATCTTCATCATGGATTGAAAGGCGCGGCGCGTGTCGGCAACATCCAAATCCTCGATGGCCAGATTGCCCGCCTCTTGCAACAATTCAAACTGCCTCACCGCCGCCCACGTTAGCGGCGGCTCTTGCTCCGGCAAAAATCCGTCCGAAAACCAAACGTCCGTCGTGGCGCCTTTGCCGATGCGCTGAAGATGCGAAAACGCAAGATGAAGGCGACGGCCAGACGAGGGTCGCGCTCCCCCTAAAAAAGGCAGGCACGATCGCGTCTGTAAAGAAGCGGCTTTCAGCATAAAAACTTCCTTCGCTGGCATAACCCAGATCAGGTTCAATGGGTCTTATCTCAGCCCCGTCACAAGGGCACCCCAGTTAAGCGTTAAGGAAGCTTAGGAAAGAAAAGGCGCTTTGTCAAAAAAGGGCGCGCCTTAAGCGTTAGCTTCTTGATGTCAGAGCCTCGATGTTCTTTTCGATAAAGCGCCAATTAATGAGGTGATCAAGGACGCTTTGCAAAAAGGCAGCGCGGCGATTTTGAAAATCTAGATAATAGGCGTGTTCCCATACGTCGCACGTTACCAGTGGTGTAAGGCCTTGTGCCAAAGGCATCATGGCGTTCCCTGTTGTGATGATTTTAAGCGCCCCTGCCGCATCAGCCACCAACCAAACCCAACCGCTGCCGAACTGTGCCATGCCCGCTTGCTTAAACAGGGCTTTGAACGCCTCAACGCTGCCAAAGGCTGCCGTTAATTTTGCGTCCAGAGTCGGGGAGGGATGGCCTCCGCCTTGGGGGGACAGACTTTGCCAAAAAAATGTATGATTCCATACTTGCGCCGCGTTGTTAAAGATCCCCGCCTTGGTTTCGTTTGTAGCGGTTTGCTTGACAATATCTTCTAAGGGCATGTCTGCGAGCGGCGTATCTTTGATTAAAGCGTTTAATTGGGTGATATAGGTCTGATGGTGTTTGCCATGGTGGAACGAGAGTGTCTGCGCCGACATATGCGGCTCTAGGGCGGAGGGATCAAACGGCAAGGAGGGAAGCTCAAACAACATGAGGGGTGTCCTTTTGAGGGTTTAGGGGGCTATCCTGCCGTTTTTCTTTGTGGGAAGGGCAAAGCTTTATGCTTTGCCCTTATAGATCGCGATCAGTTGCTCAAGGAGCTTCAGGGCGTCTTCACGCGGGCGCTGGAAGCAATTGCGTCCAATGATCGATCCGTTGCCGCCGCCGGTATAGATGGCTTTGGCGTCGTCAATGACGCTATCCTCGCCCTTGGCCGCACCGCCTGAAAAGACGACGATGCGCTTGCCGTCATAGCAGCACTGCATGATGTGGCTCACGCGCTCGGCCATCGTGGCGACGGGGATGCTTTCCGCCTCATAGACCTTTTTGGATTCTTTAAAGCCCAAGAACGCCGTTGGAAGCTTGACCTTGATGATGTTAGCGCCCAGCAAAGTGGCCATGTGCGCGCCATAGGCGATCACGTCCACGGCCATTTCGGCATCCTTGCTGAGATCGCCGCCGCGAGGATACGACCACACGACGACAGCCAATCCCTTGGCCTTGGCTTCACGAGAAAGATCGCGGATTTCCTCGTACTGGTTATACATGTTGTCCGATCCTGGATAGATCGTAAAGCCAATCGCCGCGCAACCAAGGCGCAGAGCATCATCAACGCTGGCCGTGACGGCTTGATCCGCGTTTTCTTTTTGGCGCGAAAGGCTGTTGGCGCTGTTCATTTTCAGGATGGTGGGGATCGCGCCAGCGAATGTGTCGGCTCCTGCGGCCAGCGAGCCAAGCGGTGCGGCGTAGGCATTAAGCCCCGCATCAATCGCTAGTTTATAGTGATAATGGGGATCATAGGCATCGGGATTGACGGCAAAGCAGCGGGCAGGGCCATGTTCAAACCCTTGATCGACGGGTAGAATCACCATCTTACCTGTGCCGCCCAGCTTACCCGCCATCAGCATACGCGCTAAATTGGCCTTGGTTCCGGGGGTTTCGCCTTCATAATGATCAAGAATTTCGCGTACACGATGGGTTAAGCTCATCAGAATCCTCTGTTTATGTTAGGGTGGCGTTGCATATTGAACACAAAAGCTAAAGCATAAAGAGTCGTTTGTCCAATTCTTGCTTTTCAGCTTGCCCTTCTTGGTTTAGGATTCTGGACAGAGATCGGTTATTGAAGAAGGAGCGCGGCATGACGAGCAGCAAAAAAGGGTTAGCGGCTTTGGGTCTTTTCCTCCCGCTTGTGGTGGGCAGCCCTTATGCCTTGGCGTATGATCCTGCGCTGGCCAATGCGGGGCAACCGCAACAATGGTTGTATCAACCCGGTCAAGGCCCGCATTATTCAACCTATACGTCTCGCCATGCCGAACGGTCGCGCTCGACTCAAGCGCCGTTGAAAGCTGAGGTCGCTGTGCAGGCGGCTCCTGCATGGACGGATTTGCCAGCCATTGATGTCAAGAGCGAGCCAGAAGTACGGATTCCCGCCCCTGCGCCTTTGCCGCCTCGGCCTGTTTTAGCCCCTGTGGAAAGGGATGCTCCGGACACGGCGCTCCAGCCAAGGACGCAAGCGACCATCGATGTGGGCATCCAAGGTTCGCACTATCATTATCATGAATCCAGTTTGGCTGTAAAAACCCAAGGCGCGCAGTTTGGCGTCACGGCGGCGGCCACGGGGACATTCGGGGATCAATGGCTGGCGCGTGTGGACGGACGCTATGTCGGCGGCCCCGTCCATTATAAGGGATCGGGCGAGTCTGAGGCTGACCCTAATTCGATTGCCGAAGCTCGTTTGACAATGGGGCGTGATTTCTTGTGGCATAATCTTGCCTTCACGCCCTATGTCGGCGCGGGGTATCGCTATCTTCGTAACGATGCGCGAGGCGTCACGACAACGGGCGCCAGCGGTTATAATCGCGAAAGCCATTATTTCTTCGTTCCCGTTGGCTTTCAACAGCGCCTTATGTTTCCTAATGGATCGCAGTTGGCTTTTACGGCTGAGTTTGACCAATTGGTCTATGGACGGCAGAAAAGCCGCCTCAGCGATGTCAGCGCGGCTTATCCCGATTTGACAAATCGTCAAAAGGCTGGCTACGGCCTTCACGGCGATCTTATGTACAAGTACCGCGATTGGGCGTTTGGCCCCTTCTCCAATTATTGGAACATCAATCAGTCCGACACGGCCTGTTCCGATGGGGATGGGACAACCTATTACTTGGTTTGTGGCTATGAGCCCCATAACCATACGCTGGAATATGGCTTCCAGCTTCGCTACAGCTTTTATTAAGGGCATGACATGAATCGTCTTAACCCAACCGCAGGCATTGCCATTGGCCCGATCCTTTTCGTTCTTGCGATGCTGGGGATTTTGGCAAGCGTTTTTGCATCGGGAGGGGGCAGCAGCCTTGGCTCGGCCGGTATTACGGATCGCGTAACGGCAGATATTGTGGGGCAAGCGAACCTTATCCGCTCTAAAATCAGCGAATGCCAAATGCAGTATTTGGTGAACGGCACAAACTTTGCCAGCGCTCCATGCACCAACGATCAGTACCCTTGTTCCGATCAAACAAATGGGACGCTGGTTTCCACCCTGACATGTCCCAATGATCCTTTGACAGGTGGCGGGGCTGAGCAATCTTTGTGGACAGGTCTGCGCCCTGCCTCGCTTCCTGTGGCAACCCAAGGGTTTAGCAATTGGATGTATATCAATGCGGGCGATGCGGGTGGGCGTTGCCTTTGGACAACGCCTACGGGGGGCAATAGCAGCTCGGCCATTGTTGATGGCCTGACGCGTGCGGCGGCCAAGTTTACAACGCAAGAAGTGTCCTATGACAGCGGGAGCGTTTCGCAAAAGTTCGTCGTCTTTATCACGCTTCCTACGGGCCCCGTGGACAGTCATTGCGCTGTGCCATGAGGGGCGTGGTGAGAACCACAAAGCTTGTGGTGATTGTTTTTTGCGTGGCGCTTTGT
Source organism: Micavibrio aeruginosavorus (assembly GCA_020720905.1). Lineage (GTDB taxonomy): Bacteria > Pseudomonadota > Alphaproteobacteria > UBA9219 > UBA9219 > UBA8914. Next base: position 1,314 of record DYNT01000033.1, on the reverse strand, counting down.
CCGTCAGCTGTTTGGGCAGCGCCTCAAACGTCGCTGGCCATGCATGGCGAGGCGAAGCAAGCTAAAGACTTCACGCATTTTTCCTATACCAAGCCTGACGCGCCCAAGGGGGGAGCGCTTAGGCTGGGTGTCGTAGGTTCCTTTGACAGTTTAAACCCGTTTATCGTGCGCGGAACCGTGCCGCAGTCCCCTGCCTTTGGCCTTTTTGCCTCGGCGGCGGTGTATGAAAGCCTAATGGCGCGAAGCTGGGATGAGCCGTTTTCGCTCTATGGCTTGCTCGCGCAGTCGGTTGACGTGCCAGAGGATCGATCCTCCATCACCTTCCATCTTAATCCCGCTGCGCGTTGGTCGGATGGAAAGCCCGTGACGGCGGACGATGTTGTGTTTTCTTTCACGACGCTACGCGATCAAGGACGCCCCAACCATCGCACCTATTATAAAAAAGTGGAAAAAGCTGAGAAGCTGGATAGCCTCAGTGTCACGTTTTTTTTCAAGCGCGAGGCCAGCGGCGCGTGGGATCGTGAAATGCCGCTTATTATGGGCTTGATGCCCGTTCTGCCCGCGCATGATTGGGCGGATCGGCCTTTTAATCAGACGACGCTTCGCCCACCAATTGCCAGCGGCCCTTATCGCATCACAAAGGTTGATGCGGGGCGCAGTGTGACGCTCACACGCAATCCTGATTACTGGGGGCGCGATGTGCCCGCGCAAAGGGGTCTGTATAATTTCGGTGAGGTGCGGATCGATTTCTACCGCGATGACAGCGTGGCCTTGCAAGCGTTCAAGGCGGGCGCGTTCGATTTGCGGCGCGAGCCCGATCCCAAGAAGTGGGCGAGGGCTTACGATCATCCGGCCGTCGCGGATGGACGCATTGTGATGGAGCGTTTTGCGCATAAGCGCACTGAGGCGCTGTTGGGTTTTATTCTCAACACGCGCCGCCCGTTGTTTAAGGACGTGGCTTTGCGAGAGGCGTTGGATTTGGCGTTTGATTTTGAGTGGATCAACCGCACGCTGTTTCAGGGGCTTTACCGGCGCTCGGCCAGCTTTTTCCCGAACTCGGAATTGGCGGCAGAGGGAGAAGGACAACAGGTTTTTCCTCAACGCGAAAAATTGTTGAAGGCGGCGGAGCTTTTGAAACAAGCGGGCTATGTCATGTGTGGCGAGCGCCTGTATTCTCCGACAGGGGCAGCGGTGGCGTTTAATGTGATGCTCAGCGATCCGGCGGAGGAAAAGATCGCGCTGGAATGGGCGCGGGGGCTGGAACGGCTGGGGATTTCAGCGCGAGTGCGCACGGTGGACAGCGCGCAGTATCAG
>DYNT01000032.1 GCA_020720905.1 Micavibrio aeruginosavorus | reverse complement strand
TAATGCTCAAAGACTTGCCCTGCCATGGGGGTAAGCTTATCTGGGAAATCCGTTTCTGGCGGAACCATAACGTCCATCCAGTCAAGGTGGCGATGAAACATGCTGTCGGGATGATTGCGGTATTTAAGCCAATACGTGGTTTCTGGAGGATATTTTGATGTGAGCGCAGCGATAGCCTGAACAAGGTCTTCCTGTTGCTTGAGGAAGCCTTTTTGCATATCGATAATGAGGAGAGCGTCAAAGGGCATGGTCATGATGAAAACTTTCTGTCCCGTCTTGCCAGACTTTTTGTGTTTTGAAGCTGTGATCCAGCATGACGATATCGGCGGTGTAAGAGGGAAGGAGCTTGCCAAGCGTATGCCCCCGTCCCAAAAACGCGGCTGGAAGGGTGGAGGCCATGCGCAGCACGCGCTCAGGATCAAGGCGCACAGCGCGGATGCAGCGCGGCACGCATTCGCCTAAGGTGAGCGCCGCACCGCACAAGCCGCCTTCTTCGTTATAACAGGCTTGCCCGTTTGAGGCGGCGTTAGCGCCGCACAAAGCGAAGGATTCTGGTTTTTCTGCGCCAGCGGGCGGCATGGCGTCGCTGACTAAAAAGAGGTTATCTTTGGCGCGGGCGGCAAGGCGCATCATTTCTGGCGCGACATGGATGGCATCACCGATAAGTCCTGCATAGGATGGCGCGTGATCAAGCGCGATGGCGGCAAGGGACGGATCGCGCCCCCCCATAGCCGTCATGCCATTAAATAGGTGCGTGAAGCCTTTGGCTCCTGCTTCTAAGGCGGCGCGGGTTTGATCGGCTGACGCTGCTGAATGACCCAGCGAGATGATGACGCCTTGTGCGATAAGTTGTGTGATTTGATCGGGTGTGACCTGTTCGGGGGCTAGCGTGATCATCATGATCTCGCCTTCTTGTGCGTGATAAATTTTAAGGTCTTGATCGTTCATGGGGCGTACAAAGGCGGCGTTGTGCGTGCCCTTTTTTGCCACGCTGATGTGGGGGCCTTCAAGGTGGATGCCAAGGATGCTGCTGTCTTGCGCACGCGCTTGCCGCGTGGCCGTGATCGCGGCGGTCATGGTTTCGGGCGAGTCTGTGATGCAGGTTGGCAGAAGGCGGGTTGTGCCCGCCTTTCTATGCGCCGCCGCGATGGCCAGAACGCCCGCGCACGTTGGCGTGGCGTTAAGAAGGACGTTGCCGCCGCCGTTCACCTGACAATCAATAAAGGCGGGGGCAAGGATATGGCCACCGCAAGAAACCTGTTGGAAATGGGGGGAAACTTTATCGTTGGCAACAAGATCGACGATTTGCCCTTCGGCCATCAAAAGAGCCTGTTTTTCAACAAAAACATCGCCTGTAAACAGAATGGCGTCGGTCAGGGCTGTGGGAATGGGCGCGGCTGTCATTGCTTGCACAAGGCTTTCGGGTGGATTAGGGTTGGGGGCTTGAAAAAGATTCTCAATCCCCTTGAACAAACAGGTTCCCATGCAGTCTACAAATCACGACAGCCTTATACAAGAAATTGATGACGATCTCGCCCGCAAGCAGATGGAAGCTTTGTGGAAGAAATATGCGCCCTTCGTGATCGGCGGCGCGTTGGCGATCATTGTGGCGACGGCGGGCATCACGGGCTGGAAGAACTACACAACGCAGGCCGAGCAAAAGGCGACGCAAGCGTTGGTTGAGATTGTGGATAAGGACTATAAGACGCCAGAGGAAAAAATCGCGGCCTTTGAATCGTTTGCTAAGGGTTCTTCCAAGAAGCCTTTAGTTGTTTTTGCAAAGTTTGAAGCGGCTGCCGTGGCTTTGGAACAAAGCAAGCGTGATCAGGCCATCGCCCTTTACGATGGCATGGCCGCTGATGCGTCCGTTGATCCTCTTTATCGTGGTCTTGCGGATCTTTTTTCTGTGCAGGCGCAGCTGGATTCGGGCGATCCCGCCGCGCTAGAGGCGCGTTTGGCCCCGCTCATGACAATGGAAAATCCGTGGCATTTCTCAGCCTATGAGTTTGCAGGGTATCTGGCGCTTCGCGTCGGTGATAAGGAAAAGGCCGGAAAGCTTTTTGCTGACCTTAAGGCCATGCCCGATGCGCCAGCTTCGTTGGCGATGCGAGCCAGTGACATCGCGCAGTGGCTGAGTGAAGGGAAATAAAGGGATGAAGCAATGCGCCATGCGGTCTTTTCTGTCTTATGCCTCTTTGATGCTTCTTGTTGTGTCTTTGGCCGCTTGCGGATCGGATAAGGCGAGTAAGGACGAGCCTACCGCGTCTTCTGGTCAACGCATCGCTGTTTTGGAGGCGGCTCAAAAACAGCTGACGGGGCAGATTCCTGATTTCCATGTGGAGGTTCCAGCGCAAGCGATCAATGCGGATTGGGCGCAGAACGGTGGAAATGCTCAACATTCTATGGGGGCTTTGGCCTTGGCGGCTTCTACCCCCATCAAGAAATGGTCGGCGAGCATTGGCTCTGGCTCCAGCGGGGATTATAAGCTTTTATCGTCGCCTGTTGTGAGCGGTAAAACGCTTTATGCAATGGATTCAAAAGGTCGCGTAAGCGCTTATGACACAAAGGATGGTGATCGTCTTTGGCGCGTTGAAACTGTACCGCCTGATCGCGATGGTGAAGCTATGGGCGGCGGCCTTGCCTTTGATGGCGGCGTTGTTTATGCCACCACGGGCTTTGGCGAGGTTCTGGCGCTACGCGCCACGGATGGCAGTGTGCTTTGGCGGCGGTCTTTGGGTAAACCTATTCGCTCGGCTCCGACGATTGCGGATAAGCGTCTTTTCGTGATCGACATTGAAAACGAAACATTCATGCTGGATACGAAAACCAGTCTTGTCCTTTGGGCGCATAAAGGCATTGCTGAAAGCGCGACGCTGATGGGCTCTTCCAGTCCTGCGGTGAAGGGGGATACGGTTGTTGTGGCCTATAGCTCTGGTGAGGTTTTTGGGCTTAGGGCGCAAAACGGGCGCGTGGTTTGGGGCGAGGTTCTGGCGGTTCCAACAAAAATCGGGGCGCTGCCTGCGATTGCGGATATTCGCGGTTTGCCTGCCATGGATAAGGGGGGCGTCTATTCCATCAGTCACAGTGGCCGCATGGCGGCGATTGATGAGCGGCGCGGCAATCGTTCATGGGAGGCCGATATTGGCGGCGTCAACACGCCGTATCCTGCGGGTAATATCGTTTATGTTGTGACGAATGATAGTGAGCTTCTGGCCGTTTCGCGTCAGGATGGACGTATCGTATGGGTGACGCCTCTTCAAAAATTGAAAAAGCCATCAGATAGGGATTCTAAACCTGTTTCATGGTGGGGGCCTGTGTTGGCGGGGGGGCGTTTATGGCTCACCAATTCTTTGGGCTCTTTAGAGTCGTTCTCGCCGGAAACGGGCAAAGCGTTGCAGGCTATCGATCTGGATGATCCCTTTTTCCTGCCCCCTGTCGTTGCGGGGCAAACCCTTTATGTCGTGACGGATAAGGGTGAATTGATCGCCTTGCAATAAAAAGGCGCGAGGCAGGCTTTCCATAAAGATGCTTTAAAAACGAAGCGCTAAGAGTTGTTCTTCATCAGCTTTGTTAAAGATAGGTGGTGGCGTGCGTCAAAGACTTGTGGCTTTGGCTTTGCCCGTGCCCGTGACCTTCCTGCCGCAGGGCTGGCGATAATCAAAAGAAATGATACCATCTCCTTGATGACTATCGACTATTGGTCGCGTACCCTTTAGAACAATAAGAGTCGTGATTCTATCTTGGGTGTTGCCCTGCCTATGTCCTTATCTATTCGCTTTTCATCTTGCTTGACGGCCTTGGGTTTGACGCTTGCGTTGGCGGCGTTTTTCCCTGGGAACGCCAACGCGCAAATGCCAGCCGCATCGGTTGAAACCTATACCGATCAAGTTGTGCCAGAGACAACAGGGCAAGGTGTTTTGCCTGATGGCGTGACATGGAACAAACCGCTTAAGGCGGGCGATATGGTTTTGCCACGCAAAAGTGCAACGACTGTAAAACCCAAAACGACTTTTGTTCCGGCTGTTCCTTCTGCGTTGAATAATTTGAAAGCCCCTAAGATTCCTTCTGTGACGGTCAAAAAAGCGGCACCACCCCAAATCAAAACGGATAAAAACAGCACGGCCAGTCTCATGCTTTTGCAGGGGATGAAAACGGCTTTGCAAAAAGCCGGTCAGAATGCCGAGATTCCAAAATCAGATTTAGAGCCTATCGATCCTGCTTCTGTTAAAATCGATGACAGCATGCTGGCTTTACCCGAAGCTTCAGCGGGACCTATGGCCATTGCTCTCCCTTCCAAAAAGGATGGGTTTGTTGCGGGGCAAGAGCCTAAGGGATGGATTTCTCCTGATAAGGCTGCCCTTCATAGTGCCGAGGGGGCGACCGCGACTAAGGCGGATGACGGGATGATGGATATTGTCTTCCCGCCTGAAATGACAACGGGCGCTGCGCCTGCGGCTTCGGCTTCAAGTGATCTTGTGCCAACGACGTTTGGCTCTGGCGTTGGCGCTGTTGAAGAGGATGAATCGCCCAAAGCGACCGAGATGGCGGAAACGCCCTTACCGTTAGAGCAATCGGCTGCCAAGCCAGCTGAGGATAAGAGCCTTTTTGATCGTATGGCTGAACCGTTCACAAGCATTTTCGGTGAGCCTGTAGAGAAGAAAGAGGCCAAGAAAAAAGAGGCCTCAGCCAAGCAAGATTCTTTGGATTCGGATGATCGTGATGGTGGGGAGGTAAGACAAGAGACGACGGCTTCCTCTTGTCAGCCCAGCGTCACCCAATGGACGCGTGAGTGCGCTGACGCTGGGTATCCGGCGCATTTTGTCGGGAAAATCGTCGGGGAAACGCGCGTTGTATGCCCATCGGGCGATGCGCGTGACGTGTGGTTGAGCAACAATTGCGCTGCGCCGCTTGCGTCTTCACCGCTTGCAGTGGCGGCTCCTTCGCCTGCTGATGCTATGCCTGTCGCAACGGCTATGGTGCAAGAACCCGCCCCCGTTTCATCCAGCGCCGCCTCGGTTATTGTGCCTGCGGCGATGGAAGGATCCTCTATCATCGATGCGTCGTGCGGCGTAGCCAATGGCCTTGCGGCGGATGGCAAACCCGCTGGCGATTTATGCGCGCAAGGTATGGCAACGCCTGTTTTAGGCGATGGTCCTTGGCGATGGAGCTGTAAGGGTCTTGGCGGCGGCGTGACGGTCAGTTGCGCTGCGCCTGTGGCGGTGGGGGCTACCCTTAAGAAGGCGGATGTCAAAGATTCCTCTCATAAGGCGGGCGATGCGGCCAAGGCCGCCGCGACGGCTCTGATTGATGGGAAGTGCGGCGAGGCTGCCGGTGTTGGCGCCCAAACGGCTCCCCTCTCTGGCTTGTGTCAGCAAGGCCAACCGAGCCGTGTGAATGGCGCTGGCCCGTGGACATGGGCGTGCAGCGGGGCTAATGGCGGCGTGGCGGCTTCTTGTAACGCGCCGCGTAAAGCGGATGGCGTTTGTGGCGCGGCGCATGACGTGGGGGCGGATAGCTTGCCAATGCGCGATCTTTGTACAGCGGGCTATGCTAGTGCCGTGACGGGGCAAGGACCTTGGAATTGGACGTGCTCTGGTCTTTATGATGGCGGCGCAGCAACGTGCCATGCGCCGTTGAAGAACAACGGTATTTGTGGTGCAGCTTCCATGCGCGGCCATCGCGATGCGCCGACGGGGGATCTTTGCAACGCTGGTGTGGCCAGCGCTGTGCAGGGAACGGGGCCTTGGACGTGGTCGTGTGAGGGCGGCAACGGCGGGGCAAGCGTCAGTTGCCGCGCTTTGACGTTGATTGATGGCGCGTGTGGCCCTGCTCATGGTAGCGCTTATGCCAAAACGCCAACGGACGGTCTTTGTTCGTCGGGTCATGCAACGCGTGTGACGGGGCTTGGCCCCTTTAACTGGTCTTGCTCTGGCGATAATGGTGGCTCTACGGCAAGCTGCACGGCGTCTTTGGGAACTAAGGAAGAGGTTGAGGCTGTTGTTTCTTGCGGCGAGGCGGTTGAGACGTTAGCGTTTGGCAAACCAAGTGATAAACTTTGCGCCTCTGGTAAGGCCAGCGCTGTGGAAGGCGATGGCCCTTGGACATGGACTTGCGTGGACGATGCGGGGCATAGCGCTTCGTGTTCGACGTTGACCGCCAACGCGGGCGTGTGTGGCAAGGCTGCCGGTGTGCCTGTTGCCAACGAACCCAAGACCAAGCTTTGTGAGGCCGGAACGCCCAGTGACGTTCGTATGCATGCCAAAACGGAATGGCAATGGGATTGCGCGGGAACGATGGGGGCAAAAGCTGTTTCTTGCTCTGCGCCGATCGTAGCGGCGGCTGAGGCGAAAAAGGAAGCGTTGGTTTCTCCTGCCAAGGATGACAAGGCGGCGATGGCCAGCCCTGCGCCTGATGCGGTTTGTGGCGGGGCGGCTGGAAAAAATCTAACCGAAAAGCCCGATGATGATCTTTGCGCGGTGGGTAAGGCCAGCGCTGTGCGTGGCTCTGGCCCATGGAGTTGGACGTGCGGACAAAAGGCCAAGGTGACGTGCGAGGCGCAAAAGACTGTGAACGGCGCTTGCGGGGCGTCTAATGGCTCTGTTCAAAAAGAAGCGCCTGTGTCTGGTCTTTGCGCGGAGGGATTGGCGACCCCTGTGAGCGGCTCTGGCCCATGGCTGTGGAGCTGCATTGGATCAGGAAGTGGATCAAGTGCGAGTTGCTCAGCCTCCTCACAGGCGCAAACCAAGGTGGATGGCCTCTGCGGCGCGGCATCCAATGCTGTGACCAACCAAGCCCCTGTTTCTGGTTTGTGCGATAGTGGGATGCCTAGTTCAGTTTATGGATCGGGGCCATGGACATGGACGTGTTCAGGGATGAACGGTGGCATCGCCAGCACGTGCGCGACGTCTAAGGTTCTCCCCAAAGCGCCGCCGCCGCCAGGGCCTTTGGTGAATGGGTTGTGCGGCTCTGCTAACGGCGTCGCCTCGCTTGTCGCACCGGAAGACGATATGTGCGCGGCGGGCATGGTGACTGCGCTCAGCGGCAATGGCCCCTGGAATTGGAGCTGCATCGGCGCAAACGGCGGGATGACGGTCAGTTGTACTGCGCCGTTGACGCCGCCTGATCCGATTGTGGGGATGTGCGGCGCGGCGCATGGCGTCAGCACGTTGACAGCCCCCAAAGGCGGCCTGTGCGCGGCGGGCATTGTCAGTGCCGTGAGTGGTAAGGGGCCGTGGACATGGAGTTGTTCGGGCACGAATGGTGGTGGCGCGGTTAGCTGCGTTGCGCCTTTGGCAGGGAAGGGCGCCTCGACGCAGGCTTTGCCATCGATGGTGACGCCGTCTAGCGGTGACGAAGCGCCCGCGCCAAGGGCTGCGCCTGTTGGTCTTGTCACGCCGCAGTTGTCTTCAAAGGCTGTTTTGCCAGCGCTCAAGCCAGGGACGCTTCCTTCGCTTAAAACATCCGGCAAGGTGATCAAAGGTGCCTCGCAAGGCGGGATTGAAACGCCCTCTTTTGCGCCTTCTTTGCCGGAAGGCGTGACGGCCATTACCCCGCCGCCTGTGCGCGATGCCGCGTTACCGACGGCTGGGTTGAAGCCTCCCGTGATTGACAGCGATGGCAAAGTCGTGGCTGGAACGCGCTTTGTGCTGGAGCCTGAAGCGTCCTTGATTAGTTTTGAGAGAGGCTCAGACAAGTTGGATAAGGATGCCGTTGAGGTTGTTGAAAAGCTCATTCGCATTTTGAAAGATCATGGCGAGGCGCGGATTACATTGACGGCTTATTCTGATATCAATGGCACGATCACGCCGCGTGAGGCGCGGCGGCTTTCCCTTAACCGCGCTTTGGCCATTCGTGATTTTATGACGACCAAAGGCATTGCCAGCAGCCGCGTTGATGTTCGTCCCATGGGCGCAAACGTGCCTTCGGGCGATATGGATCGCGTGGACGTGAAAGTCAATTAAGGCGGGAGATTGGGCGTTTTTTCTGCCGCCAAAAGCAAGCTTTTGCTATCCTTTGTTATCAATATGTTAGCAAAAAAACATCGATTCTCAGCCCCAAGAGCGTGGGATTGTGCCGCTTAGTCGCCTTCCGCTCAAAGTTAATGCCGTAACCCCTTGAAATAGAACGAAACTGACTCGATTTTGGGCATCAGTTAACCCATTGATTTAAAACACTTTTGTAAACTTCGTCCGATTTTGGATCGCCAAAAGCAAAAAATCAGGGGGTAAGGCGCAAGACGTGAGGTCAGCGGGGATCGCGGCGCTCGCAATAGATCGTCAGAGCCGTTATCACGGCAACCAGTGCGATGAGCGTTAAAAGCAGCGCTAACGAGAATCCTAAAAGGACAAAAGCCGCTGCAATGGCTACTGTCGTGACAAGTTCAATCATCACATAACGCGCCCCGATGGGCGCGCCGCAATGGCGGCAGCGTCCGCGCCCGATCAGCCATGACACGACGGGGATAAGATCGCGGGGCGTTAAGCGCGTACCGCACGAAGGGCAGGTTGACGGTGGCGCGATGATCGACATTGTGCGTGGCAAGCGATAGCTGAGCATGGTCGTAAAGCTGCCCAGCACCAGCCCGATCAGCGTGCCAACAAAAAGTCTGACAAAGGGTTCATTCAGCAAAGGATCGTTCATAGCGCGATGATAGACCATGTCAATGTGAAAACCAGAAAAGTTTTTGGCTGCAGTTTCTTGTTTTTCTTGTGGGCAGGCGACTTGGCGGAGAAAAACTTTTCTGGTTTTCAAGCGGACGGATTATAGAGCAAAAATAGTTCAAGGGGTGGTGAATTAAAAAGAAACTAAATGGAATCCATAGGCGATAGCTGGGCTTGTTTCAAGAAAAGAAATCGTGATATGGTCAGCCTACCGATAGAAGTGTATAAAAAATTAAAAGGAGGTTGCTTATGGATGATATAATTCAGACGTTTCACTTAACACAAGACATTTGTTCCGCAATCCATGCAATTGCTAGCACAACGCTTAGGCAACAGCAGGAGGCTTCGGGTATTCCTCCTTCATGTCAAACCATTCATATATTTTCTGAGAATACGGCTAATAAAGATTTCAAAAGATGGGCTCTTTGCTTTCAAAATAATGGGCAGAATGCTCAATCAATAGAGGTCACGAAAGAAGTCCTCGCAAGAATAAAACAAATGCTTTCAAAATCTGATGATAGGCTTTCTGTTGCAATGCACGAGAGCGCTTGTAATGCCATTGCTATCGAAGTTGCTCGTTCAGATATTATGAAGGTTATTCCATCAATCCGATGCGCACTAAATTGACGGGTGGTAAGTTTGAGACCATGCCGTCCTTGAAAAAAACAGGGGTTTGTGACTATAGTTCTTATCTTTGCCCTTCAGCGCAGCAGAGATGATCATGGCAGACGCCCTCATTCAGATACAGGACTTAACACGCGCCTTTCGCGTGCGCGATAAGGAATCGCCCAAGGGCGGCTTCTTTTCTCCTGCCACAACGAAGGCGCTGGTCGCTGTGCGCGACCTTAACTTCTCCATTCAAACGGGCGAGAAAGTCGCCTTTATCGGCCCTAACGGCGCGGGCAAATCAACGACGCTTAAAATGCTGTCGGGTCTTTTATGCCCAACAGCGGGAACGGCTTCCGTTTGCGGGTTGATCCCGTGGGAAGAAACGCGGGCGTTGTCGTCCCAAATTGGCCTTGTGTTCGGTCAGCGCTCGCACTTATGGCCGAACTTGCCGGTGAAGGATAGCTTTGCGCTTTTGGCCAAGATTTATGATCTGGACGAAGGCGCAGCGCGGCAGCAAACGGATAAATTGATAGAGGTGTTTGGTCTTGCCAAGTTTTTTGGCCAGCATGCCCGCACGTTGTCGCTGGGGCAGCGGATGCGCTGCGATATCGCGGCGGCTCTTTTGCATCAGCCCTCGGTTTTGTTTTTGGATGAGCCGACCATCGGCCTTGACGTCACGGCCAAGGCGCTCTTGCGCGACCATTTGAACCGCTTGGTGCAAGAGTTTGAGACGACCGTTCTTCTCACCAGTCATGACACGGACGATGTTGAGAAAATCTGTGATCGCGTGATCCTCATCGATCGCGGGCAAAAGCTTTTGGATACGACGCTGCCAGCACTGCACCGCGACTACCGCCGGACGAAAACCTTGCGTTTGACGACTGAGGAAGAGTGCCCCGTGTTTGAGCATCCCCACGTCACGGTAGAGGAGAGAGGCGATCATGCGCTTGTTCTTATCGTGGATGTGACGCAAGTCAGGATGGAGGTCATTGTGTCGCAGTGCCTTGAGCGATTTAAGCTGCACGATATCACGATCGAAGATTTGCCGTTGGAGGAGATTATCAAAACAATCTACCTTCAAATGAAGAAGGCGAGGACATGATCATGGCGTTGTCTTTTTCACATCGCGTGTTGCGGATCGCCATCGGCTATGGCTTCAGGCAGACGATGCAGCAAAA
>DYNT01000191.1 GCA_020720905.1 Micavibrio aeruginosavorus | reverse complement strand
GAGAAGAAACAGAAATAAACAGCCAACGCCCCCAACAAAGACAGCTGTTCGGTTAGCCCGTGTTCCTTTGTTCAGAAGCTTATCTCACGGGGAGCCGTGCAGGTTTTTCCCTAATCCTGTTTAAGATTGCGCCCCATGAAGTCCCTGTGTTAACACCATGGATCACGGTCAGAGCCTCTCCCAAAGGGTAGGCGCTGTCCTTTCCCCCTTGCCTTATGGGTTGCCCTTGAACGAAGCATTCGCCCCCTCCGCACCAGAGGCTGCGCCGCTTGCGCCTGTCGTCAAAAAGCGCGTTATTTTGCCTTATGTTCTTTTGTTTGTTTCTCTCGTCACCTTTTTTTCAGGGCCGCTGTTCTTCTTATCGCTTTATCTTCCAGGGCCTATGAAAGAAACCAAAACGGTGATCGTCCCACGCGGCAGCAACGCGCAAGATATTGCTGTGCTGTTGGATCAAAACGATGTGTTGATCAACCCCTTGCTGTTTCGCCTTGCCTCACGGCTTATGGCCAAAGATCAGCTCAAGGCGGGGGAATATGCGTTTGCCGTCGGCATGAATGTTTTGGACGTAACCAACGCGCTGCGCGATGGAAAAACTGTTTTACGTCAGATTACTGTGCCCGAAGGACTAACCTCGCATGAGATTACGACGCTTTTGCAAAGCACGTCGGCCTTAACGGGTTCGCTGAAAGATGTCCCGCCCGAAGGCTCCTTGCTGCCAGAGACCTATCGCTACAGTTATGGCGATAGCCGCGAGAGCGTGGCTTCGCGCATGCGAAGCGAAGCGCGGGCGATGCTAGAGGATCTTTGGAAAAACCGTGAAGACAACCTGCCCCTTAAAACGCCGCAAGAGGCGCTGATCCTTGCCTCCATCGTTGAAAAAGAAACGGGTAAGCGCGCCAGCGAACGTCCCGTTGTCGCGGGCGTGTTTATCAATCGCCTGCGCGCCTCTATGCCGTTGCAATCCGACCCAACCGTTATTTATGCGCTGACAGGGGGGACAGGGACTCTGGGGCGCTCTTTAACGCGTGCCGATTTAATGTCCTCTTCGCCCTATAACACCTATATCAACGCCCAATTGCCGCCGACGCCCATCTGTAATCCGGGGCGCGCCGCGCTTGAGGCTGTTTTGCATCCTGAAAAAAGCGACTTTCTTTATTTCGTCGCGGATGGCACAGGCGGCCATGCCTTTGCCAAAACGCTGACCGAACACAATAAAAACGTTGCCCAATGGATCAAACTCAACAGACCCTAAGGCCTGAACGCTTTATTCGGCGTTCTCATCAACCCAATTGGCAAACTCGGCATCATCGGGATCAGGCGCATCGCCGCCTTCTACGCTCATCGTCTCTAAAATAGGACGCGCATCAAGAAGGCCTGCGGCCTTTAAATCGTCCATGCCAGGCAAATCCTTAAGCGCTTCCAGATTAAAATGACTGAGAAACTCTGGCGTTGTTTTCCATGTTAGCGGCCGCCCCGGAGTCTCGCGCCGTTTTCCAGGACGAACCCAACCAAGCTCCAGCAAAATATCCAGCGTGCCCTTGCTGGTTTCCACGCCGCGAATGCTTTCGATTTCAGAGCGGGTGACGGGCTGATGATAAGCGATGATGGCCAGCACTTCCGAGGCCGCCTTAGGCAGCTTGCGGCGCGATGGCCTTGTGATTTTCATCAAAGGCGCTAAGGCCGGATCGGTGCGAAAGCTCCACACGCCGCCCGTCTCAACCAAGTGAACCCCTCTGCCCTCATAGTGTTTTTGAAGCGCGGACAGAAGCGCGGAAACATCGGCGGCTTCGCCCATCTGGTTTTGCAAAACGGGCAGCGTCAAAGGCTCATCACTGGCAAACAGAATAGCCTCTAACAGGCGCAA
>DYNT01000031.1 GCA_020720905.1 Micavibrio aeruginosavorus | reverse complement strand
CAACTGGGTCCCGCATCTGCGCGATGCTCACGCATCGCTTCGTGCGGGATGACAAGGGGGGGCGATGCTCGCGCATCGCTTCGTGCGGGATGACAAGGGGGGGGCGATGCTCGCGCATCGCTTCGCCTGCCACGTGAAGCTCGACTTGTCCGGCGTAGTCCGAAGGACGAAAACGGAAGGGCGGGGAAGGGGTGCGGGATTGACGGCAGAAGGAAGGACTGCCCATGGTAAAAACCAACAAGTCAGATCATAGGACGGTTGATATGATAGCCAGCTCGTTAGGTCTCCCGCTGATCCAAGTCATAGATAGCTTTTCTCAAATTAACGATGGTTGTTCTTGCTTGATCAAGCTCAAACCCTAGCGTTTGCAGAACGTAATAAATAAGGCCAAAAGCGATTTCCCGCTCCCCCATCACGGCAAAGCCAACGCCAAGCTTGGTCATAGCACGCGCTTCCTCATCCGAATGGGTGCGGACAACAATGGGAATGGCCGGATAATTTTTTCGCGCCACCTTGACAATCTGCTTGGCCAAATAAGGATCAGGGACAGCCACAATAATGATCTTGGCATACTCTGGCCGCGCCGCCGCCAACACGGCTTCGCGTGAAGCATCGCCATAAATGACTTGCTTGCCCTCGACCCGAAGCCTCTCTGTTAAAGCTCTGTCCGATTCAATCGCGATATAACGCAATCCGTTTTCATTAAGAGCGCTGGCGACAATGCGGCCGACGCGGCCATGCCCGATCAAGATGGTGTGATCGCGCAGACCTTCAACCTCTGGCAGGCTTATTTCAGTGCACCGAGACTGCCACTGAATGACCCAAGGCTGGCCAACAGACCAACGCGCCAATCGCAGAGAAAGGGAAAGAACAAGCGGGTTGATCATGATCGAGAGCAAAGCGACAGCCACGATCAAGTCCCTCTCGCCCGCACCATAAAAACCGTTTTTGTGACCAAGTTCGCTTAAAACAAAGGAAAACTCGCCAATCTGGGCAAAAGTCGCGCCGACAAGCGCTGCCGCCTGTAACGGAATGCGCATGGCCACCAAAAGCCCAAAGGTCAGGAAGCCCGTTCCCAAAATAATAATGCCCAAAAAGGCCAAAATCTCTAACGATAAGCTCATGACGCTACGCGGGTCAAAAAGCATGCCGACAGAAACGAAAAACAGGATCGTAAAAACCTGCTGCATCGAAACGGCTTCGGACGCCGCATGATGGTGAAGGTCGCTCTCCCCAATCACAACGCCAGCAAAGAATGCGCCAAGCGCCAGCGAAACGCCGAAAATAAGCGCTGAACCATAGGCAATCCCCAGCGCCACAACGATCACGCAAAGCGTGAACAATTCGCGAGAGCCCACCCGCGCAACATAGCCCAAAAGCCACGGAATCGCACGCCGCCCCACTATAACCATCACGGCCACAAAACCCGCCACTTGAAGAAGGGTCTTGCCCAAGGCCACAAAAACAGACGTGGGATGCATCTCGGCCATGCTGCCCAAAACGGGAAACAAAACAAGGCCTACGATGACAATGACATCCTGCACGACAAGCCAGCCCAGCGCGATACGCCCCACAAGGGTGGTGAGCTGTTGCCTTTCATCCAAAACGCGCGTTGAAACGGCGGTGCTGGCAATCGACAAAGAAAGGCCAATCACAATCGATGCCCCAACAGACGTGTGGACAATCCAATAGGATCCCATCGCGCCGATAAAGGCGGTCACAAGCACTTGAATGATCGCGCCCGGAATAACGATGCGCCGCACCATCAAAAGGTCTTTAAAAGAAAAATGAAGGCCAATGTTGAAAAGGAGAAGCGCAACGCCAACCTCAGCCAGCTCATTCGCCATGGCCTGATTGGCCATAAGGCTTGGCTTAAAAAAGCCAATAACAACGCCAGCCAAAAGATAGCCAAGAAGAGGGGGAAGTTTTAAAGAACGCGCCGCAAGCCCACCTGCAAATGCCGCAACAAGGCCAATGACAAAGGTTGATAAAAAACCAAATTCATGAATGGGCATAAGACAAACGGGGGGTCAAGAAAACACAACGACAAACCGCCTTCATCAAAAAGCAGCCGCCACCCACGCATCATGCCCAAAAAGGGTTTAAATAAGCGTTAACCCCCGCTGTCCTTAAATTAGGCTTCCACCGCGCCATCCGCTTCAGGGGATTCGCCGGTTTCATCCTTATCCAGCGCGGCAACAGAAACGATACGCTCCTCCCCGCCGACGCGGAACAGGATCACGCCTTGCGACGTGCGCCCCGTTACACGCACATCATGAACAGGCATGCGAATAATCTGGCCGCCGTCCGACACCATCATGACTTCTTGATCGTTTTTAATCGGGAAGGTCGCGACGATAGAGCCGTTCTTTTCGGTCAGCTTCATGTTCACAATGCCCTGCCCGCCACGATTGGTGTTGCGATACTCATAGGCCGAAGAGCGCTTACCAAAGCCACGATCGGAAACAGCCAACAAGAATTCCTCTTGCGAGGCGAGTTGCGCGAAGCGTTCGAGCGAGAGCGTTAAATCCGTTGTCTCTTCATCCTCACCGCCGCCCTCTGCACCGCCTTCCACAAGGCCTTGATCCTCACCCGCCGCCGCACGAAGGGCGCGGCTTTGCTTGATATAGGCTGCGCGTTCCTCTCCTGTCGCCTCCACATGCGCCAGAATGGACATGGACATAACCTCATCCCCCGCAGCAAGGCGCACGCCGCGCACGCCCGTTGAGGCGCGTCCCGCAAACACGCGCAAATCCTCAATCGCAAAACGAATGGCGCGTCCCGTCTTGGTGGCCAACAAAATGTCATCATAGCCGCTGCCTGTTCGCACCGCGATCAGGCTGTCACCCTCATCCAGTTTCATGGCGATAATGCCGCTGGAGCGCACGTTACAGAAATCGGAAAGTTTATTCCGCCGCACGCCGCCCGAGGCGGTGGCGAACAGGGCAAACAACTCGCCCCACAACGCTTCGTTTTCCGGCAAATGCAGGGTTGTCGTGATCGTCTCCCCCTGCTCTAACGGCAACAAATTGACCAAAGCTTTGCCACGCGATGTCGGCGAGGCAAGCGGCAACTTATACACCTTCAGCTTATAAACCTTGCCAAACGACGAGAAGAACAGCATGGGCGTATGCGTGCTGGCGACAAAAATATCCGATACGAAATCTTCATCCTTCGTCACCATGCCCGTGCGACCCTTACCCCCGCGCCGCTGGGCGCGATAGGTGGAAAGCGGCACGCGCTTGATATAGCCCGACCCACTGACCGTCACGACCATATCTTCGCGCTGGATCAAATCCTCGATATCCGATTCAAACTCTTGCGCTTCAATTGTCGTGCGACGTGGCGTTGCGAAGCGATCACGGATGGCCGTAATCTCTTCCTTCATAATTTCTAGAACGCGGGCGCGATTGGCCAGAATGTCCAAATAATCTTTAATCTGATCCACGACAGCGTGCAGATCGCCGCCAATCTTGTCACGCTCCAACCCCGTCAGGCGATGTAAGCGCAAATCCAAAATAGCCTTAGCCTGCGTTTCGGATAGGCGATAGGTTCCAGTCGCTTTATTCAGGCCGTCTTCCTCCACCAAAGCAATCAAGGAAGCAATGTCCGAAGCTGGCCAAGGCCGCTCCATCAACTGCTGCTTGGCAATCGCTGGCTCAGCCGCCGCGCGGATCAGGGCAATCACATCGTCGATATTGGCAACAGCCACAGCAAGCCCCACCAAAATATGAGCGCGGGCGCGGGCTTGCTCTAACTCATAGGTCGTGCGGCGCGTGATAACTTCTTCGCGGAAGGCCACGAAAGCCTCTAGCACAGCGCGAAGCCCCATCAGCTCTGGCCGACCGCCGTTGAGCGCCAGCATGTTGACGCCAAAGCTGGTTTGCAGCGGCGTGTGCTTGAAAAGCTGATTCAAAACAACATCCGCCATCGCATCGCGCTTAATTTCAATCACCACACGCACGCCATCGCGATCCGACTCGTCACGCAGATCAGAGATGCCCTCAATCGTCTTATCCCGCACGCATTCGGCAATAATTTCGATCAAGCGTTTTTTATTCTGCTGATAAGGAATCTCGGTCACAATGATCGCTTGGCGATCCTTGCGGATTTCCTCAATGGTTGTACGCGCACGCATGATAATGCTGCCGCGCCCTGTGTGCGCCGCCGTGCGGCATGTGGTGTGCCCAAGGATCAAACCACCCGTAGGAAAATCAGGCCCTGGCACAATTTCCAACATCTCATCCGTCGAAAGATCGGGGTTATCAATCAGCGCCACGCAAGCGTTGCAGACCTCGCCCAAATTATGGGGCGGAATGTTCGTTGCCATGCCCACCGCAATGCCGCCCGCGCCATTCACCAAAAGGTTAGGATAACGCGCTGGCAGAACCGTCGGCTCTACCGTGATTTCGTCATAGTTTGGCTGAAATGCCACCGTGTCCTTATCAATATCGTCCAGCAGCGTTTCGGCGACTTTGGCCAAACGCGCTTCGGTATAACGCATGGCCGCTGCAGGGTCGCCATCCATTGATCCAAAGTTACCCTGCCCATCCACAAGAGGCAGCCGCATTGAGAAATCCTGCGCCATACGCACCATGGCATCGTAAATCGCACTATCGCCATGGGGGTGATATTTACCCATCACGTCACCGACGATACGCGCCGATTTCTTATAGGGCTTGGTGCTGTCGTAGCCGCCTTCCTTCATCGCATACAAAATGCGGCGATGGACGGGCTTTAACCCATCACGCACATCAGGAAGCGCACGTGATACAATCACGCTCATCGCGTAATCAAGGTAAGAGCTGCGCATTTCGTCTTCAATAGTGACAAGCGCGATATCAGAACGTGGCGGAACAGGAACAGGCGTATCAGTCAAAGGAATACCTATTTTTCATGGGAATCGAAGCGGTTAAAAACCGTCTTAGAAACTAGCACTTTGGGTGCCAAAGACCAAACAAAAAAACACATAATAAAAATTAAGTTTCAAGGGGTTAAGGCTTTCTTGCCTGGCTTTAAAGAAACGGGGGCGCGGGCGTCAACCTTTTGGTAGGGATTTCCTGTTATGAGATTAATTCAGTATTTATTCAGGAGACACCCCATGACAACGTTATCCCATCACACAAGCCGTCTTGGCTTGCTTTTGATTTGCTTGCTAGGCCTTAGCGCGTGCAGCGATTTATCAGCAAAACAACAACGCGTTCTGACGGGGGGCGCCATCGGCACGACGGTTGGCGCGATCAGCACCGTGGCCATGGGCGGCTGCGTGGCGTGCGGCGCGGCCATTGGCGGCGCGGTTGGCGCTGGCTCTGGCTATCTGTACGATTATATCGAAAATCAAGACTGGTAAGCTGTTAGTGCCGCTGCCC
Organism: Micavibrio aeruginosavorus; assembly: GCA_020720905.1. Taxonomy (GTDB): domain Bacteria; phylum Pseudomonadota; class Alphaproteobacteria; order UBA9219; family UBA9219; genus UBA8914. The sequence goes on along the minus strand of DYNT01000031.1, from coordinate 5,324 downwards.
CGCGCACGCCCTCGCACTGCCGAACCGGCCTAGCATCGCTGAAAAAACAGCCATCCCCCCTGCCACCAGAACAATGGCAGGGCCAGAAGGGATGGCCGTGTGATAAGACAACACAAGCCCCGCATAAGAAGCAACCGCGCCTAGCCCCATCGCAAGAGGCAGCATGCCATCCATTGTCTTTGTCCAAAAACGAGCCGCCATCGCAGGCAGCACCATAAGAGCCAAAGCCATCAACGTGCCCATAGCCTGAAACGACGCCACCAAGTTGATCATCAGCAGCGCAAAAAAGGCAAGCCCCATAAGCCCCACCCCGCGCCGCTGCGCGCCAGCGGTTCGCATAAACGCGCCATCAAAACCATCGATCACAAAGCGCCTATAAAGCGCCGCGATCATGAAAAGCGATAGACAGCAAACACCAACAACGAGGATCAGCGTTTCTTGATCAATCGCTAAAATGTTGCCAAACAGAACGTGCATAAGATGGGCGCTGCTGCCCTTCAGAGAAATCAACGCCACGCCCACAGCCAAAGAAAGAAGATAAAGCAGCGCGAAGGCCGCGTCTTCTTTCATATCGGTCAACCGCGTTAAAAACGCCGCCAATCCCGCCACAATCAGCGCTGCGATCACGCCGCCCAATGTCATCGCCCACAAAGACAGCCCTGCCACAAAGAAGGCGACAGCAATACCTGGTAAAATAGCATGCGAGAGAGCATCCCCCACCAGCGTCATGCGCCGCAACAGCATCAAAACGCCCAAAGGCGCACCAGAGATTGCCAGCGCTAACGCGGCGACAAGCGCCCGCTTCATAAAGGCATAGTCGGTGAAGGGGGAGATAAGGAAGTAAAGGATTCGGGATTCAGGATTCAGCATTCAGGGAATCCTTTCTTTTAAGGCTGAAAATCAAACCATTTAACATCCTGCTAATTTCAGCCGTTTTTTCAGAAAAATCGTTCAGTTGCGTTTGTTTTAGATAGCCAAGATTAACACTGATAACGAGCTGTGTTTCAAGCTCGGTCAGAGAGCCATAAGAAATGTTAATATAACGAATAAAGTCGTTTGTGCTTCTTTTTCCTCTACCCTCGGCGATATTGGAGGGAATTGATACAGCTGAGCGCCGAATTGGACTTGTCAGCCCATAGAGCTCTTCACGAGGAAACTCTTTCGTTGCAAGATAAACATCCGTAACCAAACTGACCGACTTCTTCCAAACATCAAGATCCTTGTAGCTTTTCATCATTGTTTTCCTTCCTCCTGAATCCTGAATGCTGAATCCTGAATGCTAAATGCTGAATCCACCTTCTTTTCCGGCGTGACCAATTCAGCCATATCCAGATCGAAGGATAGCAATTTTTGCTCAAACAACGTATGCGTATGACCGCGCCCCATGCACTTGCCCGCCAGCAAAAAAGATTCGGGGAAGTATTTTTTAATCAACAGCAAATCATGAAGAATACAAATGATTGTGCGCCCCTGCGTGTGCCATGCCATAATCTGTTGGATCAAAGAGGCAATCGTCTGCGCATCAATCGCCGCAAAAGGCTCATCCAGCAAGATCAATTGGGGGTCTTGCACAATCAGACGAGCAAACAAAAGCCTTTGAAACTGTCCGCCGGAAAGCTCAGCCATTTGTCGCAGGGCAAAGTCTTGCAGCCCCACATCCTCCAACGCCTTGTCCACCCGCGTTTTCAGCGCACCGTCTTGAAACGAAGGGAAGCTTCCGGCCCCAGGCCACAGCCCCGTACTCACTGCATCACGCACGTTAAGAGGATAATCGCGCTCCATCGCGCTAATTTGCGGCAAATAGCCTATCTTGCCTTTCAAGGCTGGCGCGACAATCACGCGTCCCTTTTGCGGCTTCATCACGCCCGCGATGATTTTAAGCAGCGTACTTTTACCCGCGCCATTAGGCCCCGCCACCGCCGTCAATGAGCCCGCAGGAAACACGCCTGACACGTCCTGCAAAGCCTTATGATGCCCGTAGTGATAGCTAACGTCGTCAAGGATCACATGCGCTACTGTCATTTCCTTCATGCCTTTCTCTACCACGCCCAAAAAGCCAACGCGATCACACACGCAGAGACAACGGCAGCAAGGCTCAACCGCGCCGCCATACTCATGCCGAACATGCTACCTCTCCTCTTTTGTTTTACCCGATACGGCTTTATACTATAAACTCCTTTTCTTCAAAAAACATCATGAGGTTTTTTATGCATCGCATCCTTTGGCTTTTTCTTCTGGCCTTACTTCACGTGGCTGCCCCTGCACAGGCAGAGCACCCCTCTCCCCTTAAGGTCGTGGCCAGCTTTAGCCTGCTTGGCGATATGGTGGCGCATGTGGGCGGCGAGACCGTTGAGGTGAAGACGCTGGTCGGCTCCGATCAAGACGCGCACACGTTTGAGCCAACGCCCGATGCCGTCAAACTCATCGCAAGCGCGGATATCATCGCCATCAATGGCCTTGGCTTTGAGCCATGGCTCCACAAAATTATCAAGGCCTCTGGCACCAAAGCCAAGTTGTTGGTGGTATCGGCAGGCGTCACACCCCGCGCCATGAAAGAGCACGAAGGCCATGAAAAACATGAAGGCCATCACCATCATGATGGCGCGACCGATCCCCACGCTTGGCAAGATTTACGCAACGGCGCTTTGTACGTTCAAAACATCTATGGCGCTTTAAACGCCGCACGTCCTGATGACGCCTCAGCAATGAAAGAACGTGCCCGCACCTATCGCGATGAGATTCTTGCCCTTGACCAAGAAACACGCGCTGCCTTTGCTTCTCTTGCGCCGGGAAAACGTAAGCTTCTAACAGCGCATGATGCTTTCGGTTACTTTGCTGCCGCCTATGGCCTGCAAATCCTTGCGCCTATGGGGATCAGCACCGATGCGCAACCCTCGGCCTCAAACCTTGCCGCGCTGACGGATCAGGTTAAACGCGAAGGCGTCACAACCTTTTATATCGAGAACATGACCGATCCGCGCCTGACACAGCAACTAGCCAAAGATACAGGGGCTAGAATAGGCGGAACACTTTATGCCGATGCGCTTTCGGCTCCTGATGGTGAAGCCCCCACCTATCTGGCGATGATGAAAGGCAATATCAAAAAGATTTTGGATGGGATGAAATAAGAAATCCTACTCCGCGATTTCAACGCGGTTGCGGCCAGCTTCTTTAGCGCGAAAAAGAGCAACATCGGCACGCACCAACAAATCGTCAATGGTGCTGTCCGTAGGCTTAAGCTCTGCCACGCCAAGACTGGTCGTGCATTGAATGGTGCCTTCCGTCATCGCAATCGGCGTTTCGCGAATATGCGCGAGCAAGCGCCCAGCCACTTCACTGGCCGCTTGCACTTCCGTCTCTGGCAACAGGATCGCAAATTCCTCGCCGCCCAGACGCCCCATGATGTCGGACTCACGCAAGCTTTCAAGGCTGGCCCGCACAATCGTCCCCAGCGTGATATCACCCACCGCATGGCCAAAGGTGTCGTTGACCCGTTTAAAATGATCCAAATCCATCATAATGATGGAAAGACCACGTCCGAAACGCCGCGCACGGCGAATTTCTTGCTCAGCCTGATTCATAAAGCTGCGCCGATTGCTAATCCCCGTTAGCTCGTCCGTGTTGGCCTGATGGAACAACTCGTCCTCCAACTCCTTGCGCTTGGAAATATCGCTCATAGAAACCAGCGTCGCGGGAGAACCCATATAGCTGATGCCAATCGCCGCCAGCTCTGCCAAAAAGCCGCGTCCTTGCGCCGTTTTCATGCGCACTTCGATATCGCGCACATCGTGAATAGTATCCACCATCGAATGAATGCGTTGGCGATCCTCTTGCTCAACGTAAAAATCCGATGAGCGCGCCTTCAACAACGGCCCCGCGCTTTGTTCCAAAAGCAAGCACGTCTTGCGATTGACAAACATCATTCGCCCATCGCTGCGTCGCGCGATAAAAACAGGAACGGGCAAAATCTCTAAGATCGAGCGCAACGCTTGCTCATTATCCATCATTGTCGCTTCAACTTCGACTTGGCGCGTGATGTCAAACGCGCACAGATGGACGGCTTGCTGCCCATGCCAATCAATCAGCCTCTTGGTGACCGAAAGCCATATCTCGTGCCCATCGCGGCGCACGGCAGGCATCCGCCCAATCGGCGCGAAAGTTTCGCCACGAATAATATCGTTATAGTCCTGTTCCACATCCGGCCAGCTTTCCGGTGGATAAAGCGAGCGGATGAGCGGCATCGCCATAATATCTTCCGCGCTGTCATACCCAAAAAGCCGCGCAAAAGAATCGTTGGCGTAAAGCGGCCTAAAATTGCTGTGCACCAAAATGCCCTGCACCGCGCCATCAATCAAATCCTGAAAGTTAGGCAACAGGCTATCATCACGGCGGCGAAGGGTGCTACGGCGTTCACGGGCGACCAAATCAAGCAACGGCTTTTTCATAGATAAGGTTATAACAGGATCCGCACCCTTTGGCCAAGAACAAGGAAAGGCTAGGCAAGCCCCCCCTTGTTCTTCGCTTTCCTTAAAACAAAAGAACAAGCCTATTCCATTGATCATATTGCAAAAACAGCATTTTTATCACAACCGCCGCTTTCCTTTCATCAAAAAAAGGCAAACATACACGTCTTTTTAAGATTCCGTGGTGTAGGGATGGAAAAAGTGAAATCAGGATGACACCTTAAGGAGACGCCCCATGCCCAAGACCGCCACTCTTTTGGATCGCACGTTTGATGAAGGCGTAGCGCTGACCATGGAGGCGCGTAACTATATCGCGTTTCAAGAGCAATCAGGGCGAGGGTCCCAAAACCTCCCCCACAATTTGCATGTTGGCTATCATCACACCCGCGTTTCTGCACGCTTGATTCAGGTGATGACATGGCTTTTGGCGATGAAAGCCTTATTGTCGGGAGAGATTTCACCAGAACAATTTTCATCGCCCCAATATGCTTTAGGCGGCGGCGATGAGTGCGAGAATCCCGTGGGCAATGACTTGGAAGAATTGCCAGCAGGCCTTCGCCAATTGCTAGAGCGCACGCACTTGCTGTATGCGCGGATTTTGCGTTTGGATGCGATGGTGCGCGATAAATTAGCGGCGGGCGAAGTGCCAAACTTTGGCATGATCCAAGGCATTCAGATCATCGATCCCCCTACGGATCCGTGCCAATAATCTTGCCTTCCCCAATCTCCATCTCCGCCGCTTCTAGCCGACGGATTTCATCGCGCAAACGGGCGGCGGTTTCCAATAAGAAGGCCTCTCAACATTTTATTAATCAGTCCATAAGTAGAGTCATATTTTCTGTTGACACAGCGAATTGGTTG